>CAXGRO010000643.1:0-3639 GCA_964012055.1 uncultured bacterium | reverse complement strand
CAGTTTTTGCGGTGTCGCTGGTGGGCACGGGGCCGGAGGAGGGGCATCAGGTGGAGGAGATTCACCTGGTGGGTGAAGCGCGGCGTGACGACCCCGACCGGCTGTTGTGTCACGCCGACGAGAAGGCGCTGCTGATAGCGCTAAATGCTCGGGTGCGGCAAATAGACCCGGATGTGATTAGTGGGTGGAACGTGGTGGACTTTGACCTGACGGTATTGGAGCGGCGTTGCAAAGCGCACGGGGTGGATTTTAATTTCGGACGCACGCGCGACAGTTCCTGGTATCGCGAGGGCAAAACTTGGGGCGGCAGCCGCATGGTGGTGTACGGCCGCCAGGTGCTGGATGCCCTGCATTTAATTAGGGCCACGTTGCAGCGTTTTAACGACTACCGGTTAGACACGGTGGCCCGGGGCATATTGGGGCGCGGCAAGACGCTGGAGCAGGGAGAAGAGGAATTTATGCCCGAGGCGATTGTGCGCGCTTACAATGAAGACCGCAGTGCTTTTTGCGAGTATTGTTTGGAAGATTCGCGCCTGGTGCGGGATATATTACAGGCAGAAGGGCTGATTGAGTTGACGCTGAGGCGCAGTATGTTGACGGGGCTGCCGCTAGAGCGGGCCTGGGGGGCGGTGGTGGCTTTCGATTCCATTTACATTGGCGAATTGCACCGCCAGGGGATGGTGGCGCCCAGCGTGGGGGTGGACCGCGGCGAGGAGCGGGGGGCGCCGGGCGGTTTGGTAATTGCGCCCCAGGCGGGGTTGTACCGCAACGTCTTTGTTTTTGATTTTAAGAGCCTGTACCCGTCCATCATGCGCACCTTTAATATCGATCCGCTAAGTCATATAAGAGGAAAAGAGCGGGCGGAGGCGGTCGACCTCATCACGGCGCCCAACGGCGCGGTTTTTGAGCGCCAGCCCGCCATTCTGCCGCGCGTTTTGGAGCGCTTTTTTGAGCGCCGCGAGCAGGCCAAGGCAGAGGGCGACGCCCTGGCGTCCTACACCTATAAGATCATCATGAATTCTTTCTACGGCGTGCTGGCCACCGGTGCCTGCCGCTTTGCCGACGATCAACTGGCCGGGGCTATTACCGAGTTTGGCCACCACCTGCTCAACTGGGCCAAAGATTTGCTGGAGGGCGAAGGGGTGCAGGTACTCTACGGCGATACGGACTCGCTCTTTGTCGACGCCGACCTAGACGAAGACGTGGAGGTGGCGAAGGGGTGGGCGCGGGGCGGCGAGCTGTGCGCCTGGGCCAATAGAGAAATGACCCGCTATATTGAGAGCGACTACGGCGTGCGGTCGCACCTCGACCTGGAATTTGAGAAGTATTATCGCCGTTTTCTCCTGCCCCCCATGCGCGGCGGCGATCGAGGCCGCGCCAAAGGCTACGCCGGCCTGCGTCTTGGCTCAGACGCCGAATTTGTCGAGGTGGTGGGCATGGAAGCGGTGCGCCGCGATTGGACCGATATGGCCCACCAGATCCAGCGCGAGTTGCTGGCCCTGCTGTTTGGCGACGCGCCGCCCGAGCAAATAGAGGACTGCATTTTTAATTGGATTTGCGCCGTGCGTGCCGGCACCAAAGATGACGATTTAGTTTACCGCAAGAGCCTGCGCAAGACGGTGGAGGCGTACACGCGCTCGACGCCGCCGCACGTAAAAGCCGCCCGCTTGCTGACCAACCCCAGGGGCGTAATCCACTACGTGATCACGCGCGACGGCCCTCAGCCGCTGGGCCATATCAGCGCCCCCATCGACTACGACCACTACGTGCAGAAACAAATAGAACCCATCGTGCGCACCATCGCCCAGGTGTACCCCCTTGACGCCGACGCCGCCCTCAAGGGCGAGCGCAGCCTCTTCCCCCAGCTCATTTAAAGTGTAGCAACTCTTGGTAGCGCACCCCCCGCCCGCCAAAGAGGTCGAGCGCACTGCCCACCGTAAAGTCGAGCCGCCCTTGCCCCAAGCGTCCTACTTGCTCGACGTCGTCCAAACTGCGAATGCCGCCGGCGTAGGTGGTGGGCAGCGGCGCGCTGTCGCCGAGCAGTCGCACCAGTTCGGCGTCGATCCCCTCTTGTTTTCCTTCTACCTCGGTGGCGTGGATGAGGAATTCGCCGCAAGTCGTTGCCAATTGCTCTAGGTTGGCAGAGTTGATCTCAAAGTCGGTAAATTTCTGCCAGCGGTCGGTCGCCACCACGTAGCGCCCGTCGCGTCGCGCACAACTCAAGTCGAGCACCAGTCGCTCCGCCCCAACCGCCTCGACCATGCGCTCCAAATGGTCGCGATGCAGTCGCCCGTCTTTAAAGACATAAGACGTGACGATGACCGCCGCCGCCCCGCGCCCCAACCACTCCTGCCCATTCTCCGCATCTATCCCACCGCCAATGTGCATGCCCCCCGGAAAAGCCGCCAGCGCTTCTCGCGCCGCCTCTTCATTCCCTGGCCCCAGCTTAATGACGTGCCCCCCCTCCAGCCCATCTCCCCGGTAGAGCTCGGCAAAATAGCTGGCCGGCCGCTGCGCCGCAAAATTAGTATCCGGCTCATCCCCCTCCCTCAAGGTGGCTCCAACAATCTGCTTGACGACCCCCTGGTGTAAATCTATACAAGGCCGAAAACGCATAGTTAAATACCTTTATAATTTATTGCAGGTGTTCTGGGTTTAGTGTTGTTGTTGACGTGGGTTTTAGTGGCGCAAGTGGGTGGGGGCTTTGCCTCTGGTGCTTTGTGAGTCCCAGGGCGGCCTGCCCGACCCCTCCCCTACCGGACCGTCCACCTGGTAAACTAAACGTCCAAATACCAACTATCGATCCATCCGATACTTATCAATCTTATCGCGATCCAACTCAACTCCCAACCCCGGCCCGCTCGGCGGATAAGCATAGCCGTCCTCAATGCGCACCGACTCGACGATAATATCGTCGGTGTGATAAACGCAGCCGTTGACGTCGCTGGCGTAGCCGATGTTGTGCATCGCAAAAGCCAAATGCGCCTGTGCCGCCGTGCCGACGCCCAATTCGGGCATGCTGCCGATAATGCAGGGTAAGTGCGCCGCCTCGGCAATGGAGAAGATGCGCGAGGCCGGCCCCAGGCCGCCGGCTTCCGACACGTAAACATTAAACACGTCCGCCGCTCCGGCGCGCACGCAGGTCATTGCGTCTTCTGGGGTCCACACGCTCTCGTCGGCCATAATGGGCGTGTCGACGGATTGGCGCACCAGGCGCAGGCCTTCGAGGTCGGTGAAGTGGAGCGGTTGTTCGATTAATTCTAAGTCGAAAGGTTCCAGCTCTTTGATGCGGCGCACTGCTTCCTTGGCGTTGGGCCAGCCCATGTTGGCGTCGGCGCGCAGGGTGATGTTGGGGAGCGCTTTGCGCACCGCCTCCACGGTTGCCAGATCGGCCTTGGGGTCGCGGCCGATTTTGGCTTTGAGCGTCTTGTAACCCTGCTCGGATAATTGCACCGCCTGGTCGGCGATTTGGATGGGTTCGCCCATGGAAAGGGAGTGGCTCAGCAAGAGGCGGTCGCGCACCAGGCCGCCCAGGAGGTTGTAGACCGGGGTGTTGAGCGCCTTGCCGACAATGTCGTAGAGCGCCGTTTCGATGCCCGCTTTGGCCGGAAAAGAACGGTGCAACATTTGCCGCATTAG
>CAXGRO010000642.1:0-3646 GCA_964012055.1 uncultured bacterium | reverse complement strand
GGCGTTCATTCAGATCGCGATGATTCATCTCTTACTCAAAAGACGCGCGAAGAATGCGCAATTTTAAGACGGCTTCTAACGATCCGCCCGGGGGTGTGCCGGGGCTTATCCGCCAAACTTATCGACTGCTTGGGAGGTGCGGTGCAAGACTGTGCCGGGACTGCGCCGCAGGGGACGATGTGAGGTGCGCGGTATTGCGGCGCTCGGCTCCAGGCGGATAAACGTCTTCAGCAATTCCCACTGCCAGGAGTGGGGGAAACCGTAGGGATCGTCCTGTGTCGGCCAGCCGGTCCAGTGGGATGTGTTGCAGGGGTAGCGGATGATCAACTGCGCCAGGAAGATGTCGGGCATTTCCTCTATCCAGATCTCCATGGCCTCGAGAAAGAGCGGCCGCAGCTGGGGGTCGCCAACCTGTAGCGGGGCGATGCGCTCGACGATGCGGTCGTACTGCTCGTTGCGCCAGCGCGAGGTGGTCGACCACAGGGGCGCCGGCTGGCCGGTGGGCCGGAAGTATTGCGAGGTGTAGATGGAGAGCATCAAGTAGGGGTCCATGCCGCGCACCCCGCTGGGGCCCTTGCACCCGAGGGAGGCCTTCTGCTCGCCCATCTGGACCAGCGTGGCCAGGCCCGGGGAGGTGTCGAAGGAGGCGTCGAAGCCCCCGTCGCGCAGCTGCTGTGTCAAAGGCGGGCCGTACGGTCTTAGCCATTGCGGCACGTAAATCGCCACCTCAACGCGCGCGCCTGCCGGGCTCACCCACATGCCCTCGTCGTCCCTGCGATAACCTTTGCCCTCCATGATTTGCGTTACCTGTTGGGGGTGGGCGCTGTTGTCGTAGCCGTTGCGGGCGACTATTTCCTGCAGAGCTTGATCAAAGGGCGCAAACCATTCGTAGGGCGTAAACGGGTGCAGCGCGGTCACGCCGGCCCCCGACTCGGCCAGCTGGACGAGTTTGTTGCGATCTATGGCCAGGCTCATGGCGCGGCGGATTTGCGGGTCGTCAAAAGGGGGTTCCGAGCAGTTGAGGTTGAGGTCGATGGGACACCAGTCGAGATAGCCGTAGGGCGGTTGCCGTTTGGAGAAGGTCAATACGTTGGCGTTGCGCTGCAACACGCTCTCGAGGGTCGACACCTGCATGATGGAGCCCATGTCGAGCTGGTTGGTCAGCAGTAGCTGGGCCGCCTGGCTTTCGTCCTGCTGGGGCACGTAGATAATTCGCTGCACCCTGGGCAGGGGTTTAAAGCCGGTCTCGGCGGCCCACCAGTCCTGACGAAGATCGTAGATTTTTTGATACGGCGAGGCGTAGACCAGGCGGTAGGGGCCGGTGCCCAGCGGCAGGCCGCGGTCGATGTCGTGGTTGGTGAACTCGAGGGGGTCTTTGTCTTTCCAGATGTGTTCGGGAAGAACCTGAATGCCGTGGTTGCTGCTTAGGGTGGTGGCCCAGAACGCGGGGGCGGGCTTGGACAGCACAAAGCGCACGGTGTGCGCGTCGACGACCTGAGTCGAGTCGAGGAACTCGGGCAGGTCGGCCAGGTGCACCATTGAGGCGGCGTGCTCGCCGAGCAAATTAAAGGTGAAGGCGACGTCGTGCGCCGTAAAGGGCAGGCCGTCGGCCCACTTGATCCCCTGCCGCAGTTTCAGGGTTATGGCGGTGTAGTCTTTGTTGTACTTCCAGCTTTCGGCCAGCCAGTTCTCGTGCTCGCCCGTGAGCACATTAAACATGATCAGGGGCTCAAAAATCGCCGGCAGCGTGCCCAGGTGGAACCCCTGATCCGAGCCGGGGATGTAGGGGTTTTGATTGTCGAAGAGGGCGTACTGGTTGGGCCCGCCGTTCATCAAGATCAGGGTGCGGTCGCGGGGGACGTCTTTCAGGTTGATTTCTGGACCACACCCCAGTGTTACGACGAGTGCCAGAACGAGCCACCGCAACCCCCGAGGACATGCCCCGCCGCTTGCGTTTATCCACCGCACCTCACACACCTCCGTGCGACAACCCGGCGACCTGCTCCGCCGAGAGGGGGGTCGCCTCTTCGTAGAGATAGCAGGCGGCGGCTCGGCCCGGGTCGGTGAGCAGCAGCGGCGGGCGCTGTTGGCGACAGCGGGGCATGACGTGGGGGCAGCGGTCGGCAAAGGCACAGCCGCCGGTGTTCTGGCCCGCCGCCGTCTCTGGTCCGTCGTCGGCTATAGAGGCGTCCGACGGGGCAGCCGGCGAATTCTCTTCACTGTGCTCGGCATGGGGTATTTCTCCCCAGTGGCTTTTGGGGTCGGGGAGGGGGATGGAGCGCACCAGCAGCTGGGTGTAGGGATGGCGGGGCGCCTTGATGACGCGCTCCACGTCGCCCATTTCCACCACCGCCCCCCGGTACATGATCAGGATCGAATGGCTCAACTGGTAGGCGGTGGTCAGGTCGTGGGTGATGTAGACGAGACTGATGCCGCGGTCGCGGTGGATGCGGAAGAGGGTTTCCAGAATGGTGGCGCGCAGCGAGGCGTCCACCATGGAGACCGGTTCGTCGGCAACAATCACTCGCGGTTCGGCGAGCAGGGCCCGGGTCACCATGATGCGCTGGCGCTGACCGCCGCTCAGCTCGTGGGGGTAGCGACCCAGCGTTTCCTGCGGACGCAGCCCCACGGCGTTTAACCCCTCTTCGATGCGCTGGCGGCGCTGGGCGCGAGACAAATCCGGGTAGAACTTGGCCACCGTTACGACGAGGCTGTGGTCGACCCGGTAGAAGGGGTTGAACACCTCAAAGGGGTCCTGGAATACGGCCTGCACCTGGCGCCTGAAGGTCTTTTGCTGGCGGCGGTCGAGCCGTTGCAAGTTGCGGCCCCTAAAACAGACCGAACCCGCGGTGGGGGGCAGCATGCCCAGGAGGAGGCGCGCCAGGGTGGTCTTGCCGCTGCCGCTCTCCCCGGCTATGGCCACGATAACGGGCGGCTCGTCCGGCAACAATAGCGTCGCGTCTTGCACCGCAACAACCCGGCGCTGGTCGAACAGGCCGCCGCCGAATATTTGGCTGGCGCCGCGCACTTCGAGCAAAGGCGCATTCATGAGGGGTCCCCGGAGTGGAGGTGGCAGGCGGCTTGTCGTTGGTGCGCCGTCCCATCTTCGCCTGCGGTATCGGCCACCACGTCTAGGTGCGGCACCTGCGCGGCGCAACGATCCAGTGCTTCTGAACAGCGGGGGTAGAACGCGCAGCCCGCAGGTGGGTCGATCAGCGAGGGCGGCAACCCGGGAATGCCGCGGAAAAGCCCCTTGTGCTCCAGCGAGGGCAGACTGGCCACCAACATGCGGGTGTACGGGTGCAGGGGCGCGTCGAAGAGGCGTTGCACGGGGCCGAGCTCGACCAGCCGGCCGGCGTACATCACGCCGACGCGATCGACGCACTGCGCCATGAGCCCCATGTCGTGTCCCACCAGGATGAGCGCCGCGTTTAGCTCTTGCTGGACGCGGAAGAGGATATCCATCACCCGCTTCTGGACGACCACGTCGAGGGCGCTGGTGGGCTCGTCGGCGATGATCACCTGGGGGCGCAGCGCCACGGCGATGGCCATGCCGACGCGCTGCTTCATGCCGCCGCTGAGCTGGTGCGGGTACATGCGCGCGGTGGCCGGGTCTAGCTCGACCAGCGCCAGCAGGCTGCGCACG
>CAXGRO010000641.1:0-3662 GCA_964012055.1 uncultured bacterium | reverse complement strand
ACACCTCCTGCCGTAGTATACGGCTCAGATTGTGTCCGGCAAAACCGGGGAAATCTACTACTTCTTTGAAGACCCCATCGAGCCGGAAAACATGGATCAATGGGAGTACGTCGCGGCAAACGTCCCCATGCCCTTAGCCATGGGTGAACGCCTCTACACCATATACCAGTTCTTAGACCTGCTCAACCACCGCGGAGCAGCGTTCGTGCGCCCCGACCTATCGCTGGCCGGCGGCATCTCCCACATAAAAAAAATCGCCGCCATCGCCGAAGCACACTACGTAGGCGTGGCCCCCCCACAACCCACTCTCCGCCGTACTCACCGCCGACTGCATCCAACTCGACGCCGCAACCCACAACATCGCAGTACAGGAGTACCCCCTCAGACGACGCCACCGGCGTCAAAGCCGACCTGATAGACCAACCCCTCACACGCGAGGGCGGCTACCTGCTGGTCCCCGACCGCCCCGGAATTGGCATCGATCTGAACGAAGAGGCGTTAGCAAAATACCCGGCAGCTCCCTACGAGCGCCTACCCCTCGTACAGTTCGACGGCGACCTGCGCGATTACTAGCCGACAACGCCCATCACAATACGAATTAGTTTTTCGAAATGTTTCTAGGAAAACGATCGCTGAGATCTCCCCCGAACCGCGTTACAGGAAAACACCCGCTATAAAAGTTCTACCTCAAAAGCACCATCGCCCTAAACCTCAATCACTTGCTTCCAATTCTCGTAAATAATATTGTGAATCGCCTTCTCAGGAAACCGCGGAAAATTGCTCCCCTCCACCACGTCGTTCACCTTCCACTGCCCCGCAATCACCTGCTCCGGCGTCGCCGACGGAAAATCCGACCCACAAATCAACTTGTGCTCCACCCCGTACTCCAGCGCCGACATAAACGCCTGGTAATGCCGCCGCGGCCTATAGTGCAACGCCGACACATTGGCATATAAATTCGGATGCTTGCGAATAAGTACCACACACTCGTCCTCCCAGGGATGCCCCATGTGCGCGATAATCATGCGCAAATCGGGGCAGGCGACGGCAATGTCCTCCAATTGAATCGGGTTGGCGTATTTCAACGGTCCGGTGCGCACAAACGACGTACCCTGGTGCCATATAGTGGGAATGCCCAGTGTCTCGGCCTTCTTAAACAGCGGCAAGTGTTTGGGATCCTGCGGGTCAAAATTCTGGTATATCGGCGCTATCTTTAACCCCTTCAAGCCCAACTCCTCCACGCAATACACCAATTGCTCGACGCAATCTTCGTCGTTGGGATCCACCGACCCCCAGCCGATAAAGCGGTCGGAGTGTTCCCTCACAAAATTCGCCACCAATTCCTGCGGTATATCGATCCCGCAAAAAGGCGCTCTGATGCCAAACACAATCACCTTATCGCAATCTTTGGTCGCCTCCAGCAATTGCTCAGGCCGCGAGTCAAAGGCATTCTTATACTTTACCTTGTCGCCGGCATAATACACGTCTGGCGACAGCCGCATTTTGGCTTTCTTAGCGGCATAGGCGGTTTCAACAAACTCCTCCGACAGGTGGTCGGGATACCACATCAGGTTGGTATGCGTATCGACTAACATAACAAATCTTCCCTTTCTTTTTTTATTTATAAATAACCGAAATCTCCACTTTATCTAGCACCAATTCCTCAGTCCTCTTGTCGTTATTGATCAGGTGTACCTCAACTTCGTTCACACCCTGCCGCAGCGGCGGGCAACCAATATTAAACTCTACACTATTACCCTCCATATCCACATCCACGAGTTGAGTTGGAAAACTCACCCAAAACAACGACTCTACCCGCTTGCGTTTCCACCCGTCAAACGACACCCGCGCCGCACTCCACGGCAAGGCCTCTCCGTTAAAACGCACCGCCAGTTCGTCTGCCGCTGCCAGCCCCTGCAGCCGCAACGCCAGCGTACAAGCGCCCAGCGCTCCTTCCGCCTGCGCCATCCCCACCTCATCGGCAAGGTCCAGACGAATCACCGGCCCCCGCCCACCAAAGCCGGGCTGCAACACCACCGGCATTTGCGTTTCGGGACTGGCGTAGCGGAACCCGCCGCCGTGCCCTTTGGCGGGACTGACCGGCCCGGCCTTGTCGGTCTCATAGCGCTTGTCGAGCCGCTTCATCGCCTGCAAATCCGTAAGCTCGGCACTGGCCTGTTGGTTCCACTCCTTTGACATGGTAAAAAAATTGTACAGGTAAATCCCCGCCGCCCCGTCGCGCAACCAGCGGCTAGCCAGCGCCCGCATATTCAGCGCATCGCAATAGCGCGTTGCCTCAATGCACCCGTACACCAGACACTCCGTGCCCTCGGCCGCCTCTACAAACTCCCGCACCGGCGTCTCAAATGCAATAAAACCGCCGCCCACCACCACAATGTCCACCAACCCCTCCTGCATCCACCCCTCCACATCGAGCCCCACCCGCTGCGAATCGGCCAAAGTCGGCGGCACCCGCACCCCCAAAAGCAATTCCTTGCCCCGCTCTTCGCTCACCTGGCGCAAGCGCTCTTTGACCCGCCGCACCAGATCGGTCATCAAATAGCGATTGGCGTAGGCCTCCTCCACGCGAAAATACCCCGGATGCCGCATAAAATCCAGCTCCACCCCGTCCACATCAAAGCGCTCAAAGAGCTCAAAAATGATCCGCCGCGTGTGCTCCCGCACCGCCTCAAACGCGTAGTTGAGCCCCGTACGAATGGCCCACTCTATCGACTTTTCGGGCAACTGCTCCCCCGGCCGCCCGATGAGCAGTTCGGGCTGCTCGCGCCTAAACCGCCCGTAGCCGGGGTGCTCGGGATCGATGACATAGTGGCTGTTCATGCGCACCCGCGGAAAAAATTTTAGTCCTACTTCGCGGCACATTTCCGCAGAGAGTGTGAGCGGCCCCCCGGCGTCAATCAGGCTTTGCAGATTGGTCGATACGCGCTCATAAGTCCCGGGATCGGCCGAGTGCACAAACGAATACAGCGATGTATCCAACCGCTCTTTATCTTCCCCAAAGCGCTCCCCCACCTCTGTCTCGTAATTATACACTTCGTGATCCCCGGTACTCGACCACAGCGCGCCGCCCGTATCGGCATAACTTCCCACCACTTTCTCGCGCAAATCTTCGGCGGTCACCGGGGGTTGGGAATTTAATAGCCACCCGTCGTCCGTGAAGATGATTGGCGGAAATATTTTTTTGGCTGCCATTGTGTTGCTCCTTTGGGGGTGCGAGTTTTTGTTTGGTTTGCGTGTGCTAGTGGCTGAACGGGGGTGGGGGACTACGGGGATCTACGACTGTCTGAGGCCCAAAGAGCCGAGTTTCGTAGATCCCCGTAGCCCCCCACCCCCATTCGCCTGGGAACGTATGGACATTGGACTGCGTTTGGGTGATAAAATCTCGGGCAAGTTATGGCACAAGCTCCCCCGGGTCAAGTTGACCCTCTAGAGGATCAGGGAACAGCGGCTTAGTAGATGAGAAGCAGCTTTTACTTATATCCCACAGGAGTGGCTCTTTTACTCTCCTCCCAGGATTATCCCTCTCTACTTGTCGACCGAGGTGTAATGAATTATATCTCATACCAGTATTAACACACCGGCATTGTTGTGAACGGCGTGAATCTTACGTTAACGTTCGCCGAGCGGCCTGGGGGGGGACC
>CAXGRO010000640.1:0-3669 GCA_964012055.1 uncultured bacterium | reverse complement strand
GCTTTTAAGGACGGCGAGAAGCACACGGACAAACATTTGGAAGTACGCCGGGCGGGCGGCTATAGCGATCCGGTGATCGGGCGGATCAAGGAGGATACGCAACCGGTTGACTGCCACGGGCCCGCCGGTACTGTGGTGTTGTGGCACACCAAGATTTTGCACATGGCGGGGCAGAATTGTTCTGAAGATGTTATTCGCCAGGCGACGATCTACGGGTTTCTCAAAACGCCCGAGGCGTTGCCGGACGAGCTGGTGGTGGATAACAGTGGCGGAGATATTTGGCGCGATTGGTCCGATAAAGTGCGCGGGGTAAATTAGGAGGCGGTTTTAGTTTTATATTTCTGCCGATTCGCTAGTCGGGTTGACGCTGTCGAGAATGAAGTCGGCGATGAGGGCGTTGCGCGAGCGCGCGCTGGTGTTGGCGTCGGTGCGGTGGATGGTGAGGGCGTGGTGGGCGAGGAGGTCGCCGGGTTCTGCGCACACCGTCAACTCGTCGGGCGAGCCGTAGCCTTTGTAGTCGGTAATTTCTTTGGCAAAGTAGTTTGAGCCGTTGTTGTGGTGCGGCTGCAGGCCGCGCAGGTAGATCATGGCGTCGTTTTCGGCGTCGGCCGGTTACAGGCCCAGCCACAATGTGAGCGAGGTGCCGGGGGGGATGCTCAGGTAAGCGGCGTCCTGGTGGGGCAATCGAAGAGTGCGGACATAAATTAGGACCTCGTTGATTTTGATGAATCAATGGTTCGGTCGTTTTTATAAAGAAATTTTAAAAAGAGATTTTAAAAGTGACCAAAGGGGCATTTTAAGGAGAAAGAAGGCTTTTTGAAAGACCTCTAAAGAGCGTAGGGACTACCCCTAAAATGTTAGGATCCGATATATCAGATATAATACGATCTATCGGATCCGACTTGGGAAGTGACACTACATCCCTTCCCCTTATAAGACCTGATATCTTATACAGATATAAAAAATGAAAGCACTTGTAAAGACGGCGGCGGGTGTAGGCAATCTCGAAGTATTGGATGTTGCGGAACCCGCACCTGAGCCCGGCCAATTAAAAATCGAAGTTGTGGCGGGAGCGATTTGCGGTACCGATCTGCACATTTACGACGACGAGTACGCAAATTGTCCGCCCGTGGTTTTGGGGCACGAAATGGCGGGCGTAGTGGTTGAAGTGGGCTACGGGGTTACGCGCTTTGGCGTGGGAGACAGGGTGACTTCCGAGACCTTTAAGTTTACCTGTGGCCGTTGTCGTTATTGCCAGACAGGGCTCATCGGGCTCTGCGTGGCGCGCCAGAGCATGGGGGTGCACGTGGACGGAGCCTTTGCCAAATACGTTTGCCAGCGCGAGGAGAGTTTGCACAAACTTCCGGACAATATCGACTTTGAGGCGGGATCGATGTCCGAACCGGCGGCGGTGGCAGTGCGTGCGGTGTACGAGCGCGCCAAAGTAGCGCTGGGCGATGTGGTACTGGTGTCGGGGCCGGGGCCGGTCGGTCTGTTGTGTTTGCAGGCCGTGAAGTCGATCGGCGCCACGGCGGTGCTGGTGGGCGTCAGTGGGGATGAAAAGCGGCTGGAACTGGGCAAGCAGTTAGGGGCCGACGTGGTTCTGAATGCGGCGGTGGATTCTTTTGATGAGGTGCGGGACATGACCGGCGGGTTGGGAGTGGATCTAGCGTTTGAGTGCGGCGGCTCGCAGGCCTCTTTAAATCAGTGTATTGCGCAAGCGCGCAAGGGGGCGCAATTGGTGCTGGTGGGTTTGTTCGGCCGCGAGATAGCCGTCAATCTGGACGCGGCGATTATTAACGAACTGACAGTTTTGCCGAGTTTTACTTACCGGCACCAGACGTGGGAGCGGACGATGCGGCTGCTGGGCAAAGGCACTATGAGAACTGACCCCCTGATCAGCGGACGCTTTCCCCTGAACGAGTGGGAGCAGGCGTTTGACACAGTGCGGAGTCGTCGCGGCAATAAGTATCTGCTTTTGCCGGCGGATTGAATGTGAGAGATTGTCGCGGTGCCGGATTTGTGCCGGGCTTTTGATCTTTTTATACTTTGCGCGCAAAGGATGTATCTGGTTGTGTCGGCGTTTATTAGGAGGGCATTGTATTGAAAAGCGAAGCGCAGAAATTCTTTGACGAAAATGGCTATTACCTGGCGCGGGGCGTATATTCGGCGCCGGAGATCGAGGCACTCGAAGCGGAGTTCGACCGCGTTGTGCAACAGGTGGAAAAGAGTGTGGCGCCGATCGCAGGTCCCAACGCGGCCGAGGATAACGGCATTGTGTCGACGACCAATGTGCAGAAATATTCGGCGCTGTGGCTGACGCAGGGATTGTTGCACCAGGGCTTTCTCGACGCCGCCGAGGAGTTTTTAGGGGGAAATATTGTTTTGCAGCGCACCAGCCTCTACGAGAAGCGGAAGTCGGACGTGGTGGGCCCTTTTCGCATGCACCAGGATTGGATATACGGGCCGGCGCAAAAGGACTCGGTGGTGGCGGGCATGATCCACCTCACCCGCACCACGGCGCCGATGGGGGCCCTGCGCGTCTACCCGGGCACGCACCGCACGCGCATGGAAAATTGCACGGCCGGCGATGCCGACGCCGCCTTCCACCAGCGCTTCCCGCTGGAGGGGGCGACGCCGATTGAGGCGGAGGCCGGCGACGTGCTCTTTTTTCACTACTGTCTGGTGCACGGCTCAATGTCGAACCAGACCGACGAGCCGCGCAAGGTGGTGCACGCGCGCATGATTGCGGGTGAAGACCGCTTTGAGAACGAGAAGCAACCCATTGAAAATCTAGTGCTGCGCGGTTGGAATGCACACGCCAACGTCCGGAATGCGGCGTCGGCTTAAGGTTATAAGAGGGCTACCATGTTGACGGCGGAACAATACCAGTATTTTCAGACCTTCGGTTTTATTGTCTTGCGGCAGTTCTTTACGGCCGCCGAAGTGGCGACGATAAGGGAGGAGTTTGAGCGCGGCCTCGACGCGGCGTTTGTCGACAATCTTTTCGACGGCACGGAGCGACACGGGACTATATTAACCGGACCCGACACCCCCTTCTTTGCCGCGCTTCCCGAAAGGCCAGGCCTCTACGAAATCGCCGAGCAACTCTACGGCGAAGATTGTTTCCCCATCACCAGCGATGCCAACCGCTATGTCGGCGATTCAAAGTGGCATCCAGACCACTATATCGACGTCGAGAAAGATTGCTACGGCATCAAATTTGCCCACTACCTCGACCCGGTAGACGGCGAGACGGGCGCGCTGCGCGTGGTGCCGGGGTCGCACCGCGAGCCGCTCTACAGCGCCATGGAAGAAAACTTTAAAGCGCGCGACGCGGAGGTGCGGGATGTGCCGTCTTACGTCTGTGATTCGCAGCCGGGGGATCTGGTGGGTTTTGATGTGCGCCTGTGGCACGCCAGCTGCGGCGGCGCTGTCGGCCGCCGTATGTGTACGGTGGTTTATTACAAGAGCCCGGAGACGGCGGCGGAGGAAAAGGGTATGCGCTGGCGCGCCGGCAACTGCGCCAACGTCTTTGCGCCGCGGCCCTTCGTCGACCCGCATTGGGCGACCAACCCCGATAACAACCCCAAGCGCCGCCGCTGGTTGGAGCAGTTGGAGCACTGGGGGTTTATGGCGGAGCCGCGTTCTGCGGATAGCTGAGTAGAG
>CAXGRO010000639.1:0-3672 GCA_964012055.1 uncultured bacterium | reverse complement strand
CGTTAACCGAATTCCTGTAGACAGAGTGCGTCCTTTGCCTTGTGGCTGGGGACGCACGCTGGTATCTGTCGGGTATGAGTTCTGTCCTTATTTCTCCCTCCATCCTGTCTGCTGATTTTGCCTGCCTCGGCGAAGAAGTACGCGCCATCGATAACGCTGGCGCCGACATGATCCATGTCGATGTCATGGACGGCCATTTCGTGCCGAACCTGACCTTTGGGCCGCCCGTTATCAAAGCCATTCGCAAGCATTCGAAAAAGCCGTTCGACGTGCACCTGATGATTGCGCCGGTTGATCAGTTCATCGCAGATTTTGCTGATGCAGGGGCGGACCTCCTGACGGTGCATCCTGAAGCGGGACCACACCTGCACCGCACACTGCAATCCATCCGCTCACACGGCATGAAGCCGGGTGTGGCGCTGAACCCCTCAACGCCGGTGAGTGCGCTGGATTATGTGATGGATGACGTGGACATCATTCTGGTGATGTCTGTGAATCCAGGCTTTGGCGGCCAGTCCTTCATCCCCGCCGCCCTCTACAAAGTCCGCGCCCTGGACGCCGAAATCAGCCGCCGCAATCTCGACCTGCCCATACAAATTGACGGCGGCGTCAATGCCGAAAACGCCCCCTCCTGCCGCCAGGCCGGCGCCTCTCTCCTAGTCGCCGGCTCCTCGGTATTTGGCGCCGGCGATATTGCAGCTATGATCCGCACCTTACAAGGTCCATAACAGATTGATTTATTTCGTTTTGGAACTACTTAAAAACTAGCCCGCCGGCTTTCCAGTATTGCCATACTCCCTAGGCACATCTATATTATAAAGTTCTGTATGTTGCACACCTACTGCGAAAGGACCGCCCATCGTGTTCGACCGCTTGAGCGAACGCTTTGAAGGCATTTTCAAACAGCTCCGTGGCCACGGCAAACTCTCCGAGCGCAATATGGATGAAGCCTTGCGCGAGATTCGCCGTGCTTTGCTGGAAGCCGATGTAAATTTTAAGGTTACAAAGGATTTCATCCAGCGCATCAAAGGGCAGGCCCTCGGTAAAAATGTGTTGAGCAGCCTAACCCCAGGGCAGCAGCTAATCAAAATTGTCCACGACGAACTGGTGGTCTTATTGGGGTCCAACAACAACCCCATCAAATTGGCGGATATACCGCCCACCGTCATTATGCTGGTGGGCCTCCAGGGTTGCGGCAAAACCACCATTGCCGGCAAACTGGCCAATTATTTTAAAGGCCGCGGCCGCCCCCCCCTGCTGGTAGCCGCCGATATGTACCGCCCGGCGGCGGTGGATCAACTGCAAGCGTTGGGTGCTTCCATAGAGGTCCCGGTGTACAGCCAAATGCCGGGCAGCAATCCGGTGGCCATTTGCCGCAGCGGCGTTGATGAAGGACGCAAAACCAACCGCAGCGTCGTGCTGCTCGACACCGCCGGCCGCCTTAGCATCGACGAAGAAATGATGGCCGAGTTGGTCTCTATTCGCAACCAGACCCAGCCTCAGGAAATCCTCTTTGTCGCCGATGCCATGCTGGGCCAGGACGCCGTAGAAACGGCCAGCCGCTTTCACGAACAATTGGCCTTCACCGGCTGCATAATGTCCAAAATGGATAGCGACGCCCGCGGCGGCGCCGCCCTGTCAATCCGCCAAATTACCGGCGAGCCCATAAAATTCATCGGCACTGGCGAAAAACTGGATGCCCTCGAAGTCTACCACCCCGATCGCATGGCCTCGCGCATCTTGGGTATGGGAGACGTGCTCTCGCTGGTCGAAAAGGCCGAGCAGGCGTTCGAGCAAGACCAGGCACTCAAAATGGAAGAGCGCCTGCGCAAGGAGGGTTTCACCTTTGTCGATTTCCTCGAGCAACTGCAGGCCGTAAAGAAAATGGGGCCGCTCGACCAGCTCATGGGCATGATACCCGGCATGGGGGCCCAACTCAAGGGTGCCCAATTGGACGACAACGCCTTCACCCAAGTAGAGGCCATCATCAATTCCATGACACGCCAGGAACGCCTCAAACCGCAATTACTCAACGGCAGCCGCCGCCGCCGCATCGCGCGGGGCAGCGGCACCACGGTGCAAGACATCAACCGCCTGGTCAAGCAATTCTCGCAAATGCAAAAAATGATGAAGCGGATGAACCGCATGAATCCCAAACAACTTAAGCGCGCCATGCCCTTTATGGGCTGATTAATTTTTAACAAGGAGAACTATAATTGGTAAAAATTCGCCTCATGCCTATGGGCAAGAAAAAGCGGCCCTTTTACCGCATTGTCGCCATCGACGTGCGTTCCCAGAGCCAGGGTAAATCCCTCGGCTTAATTGGCCACTACGATCCCATGAACGCCCAACTAAACGTAGATAACGAAGCCGCTCTCAGCTGGCTAAAACGCGGTGCCCAGATGACCCCAACGGTAGAAAATTTACTGCGCAGCCAGGGCATTTTGGCGCAACTTCGCGGCCTCGAGGGCACGGTCCGCGAAGACGTGCTGACGCGCGACAAACCTAAACGCCGGCGCAAATTACAAGCCGCCAGCGCCGCCGCAGCCGAAGAGGAAAGCGCCGAAGCCACGGCCGAAGAGACACCGACCGAGGAAAGTTCCGAGGCTGCAGAAGACGCAGCGACTGAGGAAAATGCCGAGGTTGCCGAAGAGGCACCGGCTGAGCAAGAAAGCACCGAGGGCGAAGAAGAGGCCACAGCCGAATAGCTGGACGCCCGGTCTCAATCCCATGACCAGCCGTTCTCAGCAGCGCATTGTCATCGGCTATATCGCCCGCACCAAGGGGGTGCGCGGCGATGTCAAGGTTGAAGTCCTCACCCACGACGCCGAACGCTTTGGCGAAGTGGGCGAAGTCGTAGTGCAAAAAGACGGGTTGGCAGACCGCCCGCTGCATATCGAGCACTGGCGTTTAGAACAACCCGGCGTGCGCCTAAAATTTGTCGGCATCGACTCGCCAGAGGAAGCTCGCGAGGTCCTGGTCAAAGGTTACATAACCATAGCCCCAGACGAGGTGGGCGATCTACCGGCAAATACGTATTATGTTTTTGAACTCGAAAACTGCCTGGTCGTCGACGAAGTGGGCAGCGAGTTGGGTCGCATAACCGAAGTATTGCAAATGCCATCGACCGACGTCTACGTGGTTAAAGACGGCCGGCGCGAGATTTTAATTCCCGCCGTCAAAGATTTTATCGTAGACATCGACATTGACCAACAGCGCCTGGTGGTGCGGGGGCTCGAAGAATTGCTGAACACCCGATGAAGATCGACATCGTTACGATCTTCCCCGGCTTTTTTGCCTCGCCGCTCGACACTAGTATTTTGGCGCGGGCAACAGCCAAAGGCCTGGTGCAAATCGAACTCCACGACTTGCGCCACTTTGCCGACGACCGCCACCAAACCGTGGACGACGCGCCCTACGGCGGCGGCGGCGGTATGCTGATCAAACCTGAGCCTGTGCTGCGGGCCTGGGAGGCGCTACAGTTGCAGCGCGGCCACTGCATTTACCTCAGTGCCGACGGCGAGTCGCTCAACCAACCCCTGGCCACACGCCTGTCGCTGCAGGACCACCTGGTTTTGCTCTGCGGCCATTACAAAGGGGTGGATGAACGCATACGCCGGCGCTGTATAGACCAGGAGATCTCCGTCGGCGACTATGTGCTCACCGGCGGGG
>CAXGRO010000638.1:0-3681 GCA_964012055.1 uncultured bacterium | reverse complement strand
GAAAACAAAGGGCAAGTGAGTGCAGAACTGCACGAGCGCCCGGCGCAGTTTGTTAATAGAGAAAATGGACCACACCGGGGGTGAGGGCATATGAAACGACGTTACCGCGGTTCAGATATAACATTCTCGGTAGAGGGAACGCCGGTCTTATCGCCCTCGCTTGGCATGACCGAAATAGACGATGGCGAACTGAACAGCAAGACGAGGACGGCTATTAAGATGACGACACGTACAGGAGTCCTTGCCACGACAATTCTTTACGCATCTCAGACCGCTGCCAATACTGATATGAATTCATCGTTTCCCTCCTCTCTAATGTTTGTGCTGTGCCGCGGTATTTTCCTTTCTAATTACTGGGGTGATCAAAAAAAATCTTTCCTACTAGGATCCTATACAAACGGCAGGCCAACGTCAATAAGCCAGGATCTAGTTTGCAGAATTGTTGGGGCGGTAACTTTGACGTTATATTGGTGCCGTTGATATATAAGGTAAACGCACGCGTTTTTACGGGAGTAGAATTACAAGAGGAGAAGGCTCATGGCCGCACCGCGCATCATGTTTTACCACGACGGGCGCCACCCGCTCATTTATATGTACGAGCCGCCCATGCAGAGAGAGGAGTACGAACAGGCCGTCGACGAATTGATCGGCACGCCCATTGAGGCGATCATGTTCTGCCTGGGGGACGGGCGCACCGTGCTGCACGACACCAAGGTGGGCGAATTGTGGGGCACGCCCAACGAGCAGTGGTCGCATTTGATTTTTCGTCGCGCCCACCAAAACGCCAAACACCTCATCGAAGAGGGCAACGACCCGCTGCGCGTTGTCTGCGAGCGGGCGCACGCCAAAGGTTTTTTGCTCTACCCCACTTTACTGGTGCAGCAGGGCAGCGGCGAGCGCGGCGTCGACACGCGCGGCTCCAATTTTCGCTTTGACAACAAACATTTGGAGATTGGGGCGCGCGGCTATTTAGACCCCGCCGCGCCGGGGTTTGATTGTCTCGATTTTAAACACGAGGAGGTGCGGCAGGAGCGCTTTGCGCTCATCGAAGAGACGCTGGAAAATTACGAAGTCGACGGTTTTGAACTACAAATGTACTACACGCCGCATTATTTTCATCCCAGTGAGGTGGAGGCGGGGTGCGAGATTATGACCGAGTGGATTGGCCGGGTCCACGCCGCGGTAAAAAAGAGCGGGCCCCAGCGCGAACTGGTAGTGCGCGTGCCCAATAGTATAGAGGAGTGCCTGGCCGCGGGCATGGACCTGCGCGCCTGGATCGACCAGGGCATTGTCGATGTGATCGCCGCAGAGGACAGAATAGCGGGGACGAGTTTTAACCAGAGCGCCGATTTTAGATCCCTGGTGGAGGCGGTGCAGGGCTCGCAGTGCCGCCTCCAGGCGGTGCTGCACAGCCATGTGGATTCAGATCGGTTGGCGGAAGCGCCCATAGAGATGGTGCGCGCTACCGCGACCAATTATTGGGCGCAGGGAATTGACGGGCTCTACCTGGCGCAGTGGTTTTCCAATTGGCCCTACCAGGATTCGTTTTACGGCAAAGTGCGCGAATTGGCCGACTCCGAGGTAATGGCCCCCAAGAACAAATACTATTTTGTGCCGACATTTTCGGTGCGCGGACCCCATCCCGAGGGAGAGGCGGCAGAGCGGTTGCCGCGTGCTCTGGAGGTGGACAAACCGGTCGCCGTGCAGTTCTCCATCAGCGACGATTTGCCGCGCTGGGCGGCGGTGGGACGGGTGCACGAGGTGTTGTTGCGCGCCCGCGTCATAGGGACGACGGAGATTGATCGCTTTCGTTTTAAATTCAACGGGGCGGAATTGCCAGAGAGTTTGATGCGCAAGATCAACCGCATGTACATGATGGGCGCACCGCGCGCCCGGGTGACGGGGTATTGGTTTATCTTCAGGCTCGATGCCGACCACTGGCCCAAGCGCGGGGCCAACGAATTGGAAGTAACGCTGCTGCACCGCGACCCGGTAGCCCTGCCCGAAATCGCCCTGCGCGACGTGGAGTTAGAAATCAAATACCTGATGGGTAAAAACTTCCATCGCTCTTTTATAGACCCGGATCTAGGAGCTTTTGACACTCTGATAGAATAGCGGAGAAAATATGCCCATAATTGAGAGCACTAAAAGAACAACATCCCCGGCCTGGGCCGTGCTGGAACGACAATTAATCGACGCAATGAATCAGGCCGCACCCATTTTTGTCGACAAATACACGCGACCGGGCGGATCCTTGATATGGATGGAAGGCTATCCGGGCGACGGCGTGTGGGCCGATGACCTCTACGAGGCTTTTTTTAATTGGCCGCTGTTCCACGCCCTGGGCGGCGGCGATTACATAGGGGGCAAGGCGGTGCAGCAGTGGAACGCCATCACCCAGCAAATCACTTACGACTACGGGCGCGCCTCCAAGGAGTTTGTCAACAACGACGATTGGTTCCACAACAGCGAGAATTACATCTACTTCTACGCCCTGGGCCTGTCGGACCCGACCAACGCCGAGATGATGCGGCGGGCGCGGCGTTTTGCCGGGTTTTACATGAACGAAGACCCGGAGGTGCCCAACTACGACCCGCAGCACCGCATTGTGCGCTCGCCGTTTAGCGGCAGCAAGGGGCCGCTGTTCCACGCCCGCTATGCCGACGTGCACTACAACCTCCAATACAAACACACGACATTGGGGCCGGGCTTTGAACTGCGCGACAACTGGTTTGAGGACGAGGGCGAACGCCAGCGCGTACACGCCAAATTTGACGAAGTGGTGATGGACGGCGATGTGCCGGTGAACCTGGGAGTGGTGGTGTTGGTGGCGCACTCCTATTTGCTCACCGGCGAGGACAAATACCGCGATTGGGTGGTGGAATACGTGGAAGCCTGGATGCAGCGCATTGAGCAGAACGGCGGCATCATTCCCGACAATGTTGGGCCCAACGGCGTCATCGGCGAGCACCGCTATGGGCAGTGGTGGGGCGGCTTTTACGGCTGGGGCGCCCTCTATTCGCAGCAGATGATTGGTTCGGCGTTGACCATAGCGGCCGAAAGTGCGCACCTCATTACGGGGGATGCGCGTTATTTGGATTTGTTGCGCTCGCAGTTGGACATGCTGATTGAGCGCGGCGAGCAGCAAGACGGCCAACTCCAGGTGCCGTTCAGGTACAAAGAGGATGAAGGGTGGACCGACTTTGGCCCCATGCGGCCCGAGCCGCCCATTCACCTGTGGGCTGCTTCGCTGGCCGAGGAAGATTGGCGGCGTTTGGAAACGTTGCGCCGGGGCGAAGAAGATCAGTGGCGGCACGTCTCTCCCAGGGACCCGCGCGGCGTCGACGATCGCTCCTGGACGCGCTTTTTGGCCGGCGATAATCCAGGTTATCCAGAAGCCGTCCTCCAGGCCAATTACCAGGAGGTGTGTCGGCGGGTGGCTTTGATCTTGGAAGACAATGCCGATTTGACCAAGGACGTGGACGAGCACCATTGGCTGCAGCGCAATCCGGTAGTGACCGAAGCCTTGATACAATTGACGGCGGGGGGGCCGCAGACGGTGTACTGGGGCGGTTTGGCGCGGGCGCGGGTGCGGCACTTTGACCCGGTACAGCGGCGCCCGGGGTTGCCGCCCGACACGGCGGCGCTGGTCCACAGGCTAGACGCGGAAGGGATCGATTT
>CAXGRO010000637.1:0-3690 GCA_964012055.1 uncultured bacterium | reverse complement strand
CGGCCAGAAACATCTGCGTTTTCTCGTAAATGTCGTCGTACGACTCGGGCATTTTTCGAGTTTCGAACATCTCCTGCATCTGCAGCAAAATGGGGATCCAGAAGTGGATGCCGCTATGGATGGTTTGCTCAAAGATGCGCTCGCCAAAAACGCGCATCCACCCCCAGGTGCCGCTGATTTCCTGAATGCAGCCGTAGAATGGTTCGCCGCCGTCGCGCCCCTCGTACTCGACGGTGACCACTCCGTTGGGCGTGTGCCAGTCGGGCGTTTGGTAGGCGACGCTTTTTATGCCGCCGCCAATGCAGGCGTAGGCGCAAAATAGGCCGTGGATGCCGTGCGAGGGGTAGTCGGAGGCGGAATTGGCCGAGACATACCCCCTCAACGGCGCGATCTGCTGCACCTGGCTTTTGATGAGTTCGATTTCGGGGGCGTATTCAAAGGAAGAGCCCGACATGATGGGCGCGTCGTGTTTTTGCGCCAGTTCGATCATGCTGCGGGCGTCCTGGAGATTGAGCGCAAAGGGCCGGTTGATAAAAATGGGCACGCCGGCTTCTAGGTAGGGGCGGGTCAACTCTTTAAAGTGAATGCACGAATCCAAGTCAGACAGAATGATGCCGTCAACTTTGCCGACCATGTCGTAGTAGTGGTCGACCACCTGCACGCCTTTGTAGAGGCGGGCAAATTCCTCGGCCCCCTGGCGGTCCAGGTCCCACACGTGGGTCATGACCATGCCGGTGGAGCGGGTGCGGGCCGTATTGAACTTGAGCTCGCCGTAGGGATCGATGATGGGCCCCCATATGCCTTTGATGTGGACGTAGCGCTCGCAGGTGAGCACGCCCACTCTGACCAGGTCGTTGGCCATGGTTAACTCCTTTTAAACCAGATCTTGAGCGCGGTACCCCCCATGATCATTTCTTTTTCTTCGCTGGAGAGCGCGGGCAGGTGGTGGTCGATAATGCCCACCAGTTCGGCGTAGCCCGGTTCTTCAAAAATCCACGGCGCGTCGGTGCACCACATCATGCGGTCGGCGCCGTAGGCCTGGTAGACCTGTTCCACCATGGGTTTCATGTCGGCATAGGGATAGGGTTCTTTGGAGAAGGCGTACTCGCCGGAAACTTTGATGTAGACGTTGGGGTATTGGGCCAGTTCGAGAATTTTGGGAAAAGTGGACGTGGGCAATGGTTCGTCGTCAAAGCGCGGCCGCCCCCAGCGGTCGGGCACCAGCGGCGTGGAGGGCAGTACGCCCAGGTGGTCGAGGGAGACGTTTACGGTGGGAAAGGCGGCGATGAGTTTTTGTAGGCAGCCGACCTGGTTGTGGCGGCTGTAGACGTTGATGTTGAGGCCCAGCTCGGCGGCGCACTGGAAGAGGCCGTAGGGCTTGAGATCTTCGGCGTGTTCGGCGGCCGGGTCGCCCAGGTTGTTGAGGCGGATGCCCTCGATGCGCGTGGCCTCGACCAATTCTCTGAGGCGGGCCGGCGGGTCTTCGTCATCCTCATCCACCAGGCCGGTGGCGGTAAAGCGGTCGGGCCAGGTGTTGACGCAGTGGGTGACGTAAGAATGGTGTTCGAGGGCGGTGCCGCCCATGTCGATGAGCACGGTGCGGTCGACGCCGTTGGCGTCCATGGCGCGCAGCAGCTCTTCGGCGGGCGCCTGGCGCTCGGCCGGCGCCAGGCCGCCCACCTGGCGCGGGAACTCGTCGCTCAATTGGGCGAAAACGTGGACGTGGACGTCTACTTTTTGCATGGGTTCATTTCTTGGTAGAAGTGGTGGGGTCAGGTTCTCCAGAACGTCGATTCTTTAGTGGCCTGGTAGGCGATGTCGAGGTGTGGCGTGTGGATGCGTTCGCCGTCCTGGTGCAAGCTGTCGACGCCGGCGATGACCTGGCCCGAAGTCAGAAGAGTGCGCTCCACCGGGTAAGTGGCGGTGCCGCTGAGGAACATCAATTCGATATTGTTGGTCAGCGGCGAAAAGAAATTGGCCAGGCTGGTGCGCGCCGGCGGCATGGGCAAATACATCTGGGTGGAGAGCGGCTGTGGTTGACCCTCCAGGCGGGCGGCGAAGTTGAAGTCCTGCACCAGGCCGTTGAGCATTACGACGGTGGACTTGAGGCCGTCGAGGTGTTCAAAGTGGTAGGCGTAAGGGTCGTTGGCCAGTTGTTTGAGTTCGTCGATAGTGGGAAAAGGATTGTTAAAACCGGGCCGCCCCGGCGTCAGGGTGTGGCTGCGGCAGAGGCAGGCTTCAAAGAGGTCGCGCGGCCAGACCTGGTCTTGGTGCGCCTGCCAGAAGGCGTCGCCGCGATAGGCCTGTAGCCATTTGATGCCCTTTTCGCCGCCTTTGCGGCGCTCCACCATGCATTGCAGCGTTTCGAGGGCGTGGAAGTCGTAGGAGTCGACACCGCCGTAGCCGACGCACACCGCTTCGCTGACCGGGACATCCAGAGGTAAGTCGATGGAAGGGGTGCGCCAGGTGACCGGCAGGGACGAGCCGGCCATAAAAGCAAAGCCCAGTTCCTGCGAGTCTTCGTACATTTCGCGGCACCAGTCCCAGTTCCACGACAGGTGTTTGTCGTTAAACACCGGCGCCGTTTGGCCGGTGGCGCGGTAGGTTGCGACAATTTGCTTAAAGAGTTCGTAGCGCGGGTAGAGGCGCTGTCCCTTGTCGTTTTGCCCGTAGGTGCCGTGCTCGGCGATGAGCAGAACGCCGTCGACCGCTAGCTTATTGCCGCCCAGCGTCAGGGCGTCGGCCACAGTGGGATAGACCTGCATGTGGGGAAAGCGTTGGGCGCGGTCGTCGGTGAGGTCCTTATCGGGCCGCTGGTCGACGTAGAGGGAGACCAGGTCCATGGCCGGGCGGTGGTGGCGGCCGTTCCAGCCGTAGCCTTCGAGAAAGCGGTCGACGATGTGCTGGCCGTGCGAGTACTTGCGCAATTCGGTGACGACGGCGGCGATCTGCGGGTGCTTGGCCATGAGCGATTCCTTGGCGAGAGGGTGGGCGAAACGCAGGTAATATCACGCCGCAGCCGGCGGCTGGCAACTCAATTGTCGCCGGCTAGGCCCAGTTCGGGCGCCGCTTCTTGCATGGCGGCGATGACATCGGCAATGACCTGGTCGAGTTCCAGGCCCAGCATGTCGGCGCCTTTTTGGATGACCTGGCGGTCGACGCCGGCGGCAAAGCTGGGCTGTTTCCACTTCTTTTTGACCGATTTGATTTTGAGGTCCATCACGCTTTTGGATGGCCGCACCAGGGCGCAGGCGGTGATGAGGCCGGTGAGTTCGTCGATGGTGTAGAGCGTCTTTTCGAGCAAGCTTTGCGGTTCGATGTCGGTGCAAATGCCCCAGCCGTGTGAGAGCACGGCGCGGATGTAGTCTTCGGGCCAGTCGTTTTGGTGCAGGATTTCTTCGGTTTTCTGGCAGTGTTGCTCGGGGAATTGCTCGTAGTCGAGGTCGTGGACCAGGCCGATGAGACCCCAGGTCTCTTCGTCTTCGCCGTGGCGCCGCGCCAGGTAGCGCATGGTGGCTTCAACGGCTTTAGCATGGGTGATGAGTGAGGGGTTGCTGTTGTATTGTTGCAGGAGAGCAAAGGCCTGCTCGCGGGTGGGCGTGGACATGGTTTCTTTCCTCGTTTTTTGGTGGTGATGTTGCCTGCCAGAAAATAATCCGTATTGTTTTACAATTCAACTTGTTACGACAA
>CAXGRO010000636.1:0-3694 GCA_964012055.1 uncultured bacterium | reverse complement strand
CTAAGCCGTTATTTATCAATGACTTACAAAAAGTGTCCACAGTATTGTTATAATAATGACTTTGAAAAGAGCGGCATGCGCGCCTATGAAGGAGCGGGCGTCGTTACAGTCGGATGGGCGCATATTGATAAAGTGCTAATTGGCGACAAGAAAACCGACGTTAAACCCTATCGCTTAGAAGGCCAAATCGTTCTCAAGAACGCGGCCAGACCAAGAAAGTTGATCTGGAAATGGATTCTAAAAAAGGGTTGTCCGGCGCAACAGATCTTGGCATATATCGCATCCGTCTAGAGAAAGTGCGTTCTGTCGAGGTGCTCGACTTTGCGGCGGCATCTGCTGCGGCCAGCATTGCGCCGATTGGCGGGCTGCGCGTTGAGGATATAGAAGGCAATCGCGTCGAGCTCATAGGCAACAAGGCAAATAGGGCCAAAATTGACTACACGTTTTATTCAGTTATGTACTATCCAGATTTTGAGTACAGTGGCATACGCGCGTATGAAGGAGAGGGCATCATTACAGTTGCATGGGCGTATATTGATAAAGTGCTAATAGGCAACAAGAAAACCGACGTGAAACCCTATCGCTTAGCCGGCCAAATCGCTCTCAAGAACGGCCAGACCAAGAAGGTTGATCTAAAGATGGGTTCCCCAAAGGGGTTGTCCGGCGCAGTAGATCTTGGCATCTATCGCATCCGTCTAGAACAGCTGCGTTCTATAGAGGTGCTCGGCGAGGGGGTCGAGTCTTTGGCGGCACCTGCTTCGATCGGGGCTGGGCCGATTGGCGGATTGCGCGTTGAGGACACCGAAGGCAATAGCTTCGAATTCATACGAAGCAAGTCTAAGGTTGGCATTGACTATACCGCTTATCCCAAATTTGGTGTGTACACTCTCGACATCGAGCACAGTGGTATACGCGTCAATCGGGGAGTGGGCATTGTTCTGGTCGAGTGGAGGCGCGTTGAGAGTGTGTCAATTTTGCACAACAATATCCGTGTGGGTCCCCATCGTTTAGCGGGTCGAATTGTTTTGAAAAACGGTCTGAACAAGGAAGTAGATCTGAAGATGGATTCCAAGAAGGGCCTGGCGGGAGAAACCGTTGCTGGCAAGCGCACGATTCGCCTTAAAAAAGTGCGCTTTATAGAGGTATTCTGAGGCCAGGGAAGGGGAGTTGTGAATTAAGCGTGGCGGTGCAAGCTCTCGCCGCAGTATTTGCAAAAGACGGCGTCGTCGTCGTGGCCCTCGGCGCTGCACTGGTGGCAGGCGCGCGTGTTGGTGGTTTTGCCGCCGGCCAGGGCGAGTTCGGCGGTGACGATGCCGGTGGGCACGGCGATGATGCCGTAGCCCAATATCATGATGAAGGCGGCCAGGGTTTTGCCCACCGGGGTTTGCGGCGACACGTCGCCGTAGCCCACGGTGGTGAGGGTGACGACGGCCCAGTACATGCTCTGCGGGATGCTGGTGAAGCCGTGTTCTTCGCCCTCGATCACGTACATGACGGAGCCCACCACCAAACATGGTGAGAACGGCAAAAACGAAGACGGTGATCTTGCGGCGGCTGGCGTGCAGCGCCTCCACCAAGAGGTCGGCCTCGCCGACGTACTGCACCAGTTTGAGCACGCGGAAGACGCGCAAAACGCGCAGCAGGCGAATCACCAGCAGGTATTGGGAGCCCGGCAAGAGAAAGGCCAGGTAGGTGGGCAGTATGGCCAGTAAATCGACGACGCCGTAAAAGCTGAGGCGTAACGCCCCGGCTGGCCGACGCAGAGCAGGCACAGGATGTATTCGATGGTAAAGAGGGCGGTGAATACGCACTCGACGGCGAAGAGCAGGTCGCCGTGGCTCTGGTGAATGGAGGTGACGCTGTCGAGCAGGACCACGACGACGCTGAGGATGATGAGGAAAATTAGCACCACGTCAAAGATCTTGCCGGCGACCGTGTCGGCTTCAAAGATCACTTGGTGCAGCTTGGCGCGCCGCCGGCTGAGGGGCACGCTTCCTCTGGCGTATTGTGCATTAAAAAACCGCGACATACCGTTCTCCTTAGAGCAGGTCGCCGGCGGGGCCGGGCAGTTGGTGGAGCGCCGCGACTTGCGTGTCGTCGAGGGCGCGGTCGAGAAAAAGCACTTCGTCGACGGCGCCGCTGTAGCGTTGCCCCAGGCCGATGGTGAGGTCGGCGATGTCCCAGGTGAGCCGGTGCTCGTAGCCCTGCATCCAGCCGCGGCGCCGGCCGTCGATGTAGACGGTCGCACTGGCATCGGCGTTGCCAGAATTGGCGTTGTCAAAGGTGGCCACCAGGTGGTGCCACTCGCCGCGCTTCCAGTTGAGCTCGCCGACCAAAATGAGCTGGCCGCCGACAAAGCGGTCGTTGACCTCGCTGTCGTTGTAGATGCCAAAGCGCAGTTTGCGCGGCGAGCCGTAGCGCTCGTCGTTGGGCCGGGTGAGGTCGAGATAGAAAGAGGCGTCGGCGGCGCGGCGGCTGATGTGGAAGGGGTCGACGGGGTATGCGGGATTGAGGTCCTGGTCGGGGTCGCCGCTGAGCCACATAGAGATGGTTCCGGCAAAAGCGCCGGTGCTGTAGGGGAAATTGTCCTGGGCGGCGTAAGTGAACTCGTCTTCGTCCCAGCCGTAGTCGGCGGCGCTAAAGACGAGGGCGCCGTTATGGCGGCCGGTGTTGGGGTCGTGGCGGGCGACGGAGGCCTGGTAAGTGGCCTGAGGGCGGCCGCGGCAAACGTCGGCGTCGAGGCCCTGGGAGAAGGAGGCGTAGAGGCAGGTGTGGTGGGGGAGGAGGTCGGCGAGTGAGAAAGGCATGGCGATCGCTTTCCTGTGAATGGGTGTTATTCCTTCTGGTTGGGGGACAGGCGTCTCGCAAGTAAAGATAATAAAAGGAGGAGGGAAAGACCCGTGGCGGCTAAGGCGAGGGGCCAGGCGTGGCCCTGGGAGACCAGCAGGGGGGTGAGGGTGACCATGATGACCTCGGCGGGGCCGATAACCAGGTAGGCCAGGGCAAAGTCGTCGAGAATGCGGGATTTATTGTCGGGGTCGACAATGCGCAAGAGGGCGATGGCCATGGCCATGATGCCGGTGACCCAGCCCCAGGTGTAGACGGATTTTTCGAACCACAATTGGCGGAAGACGCGGGGGCCCACCAGGCGAAAGAGCAGGCCGCAGAGCAGTAAGGCAAAGAGGAAGAGGGCGGCAAGTGGGTAGGCGTATTTTAAGAGGATGGGGACGTTGATGGAGGCGATGCCAAAGGCCACCAGCAAGTCTGTGAGGGAGCCGCTGAGGCGCGAGTTGGTGGCGGGGTCGACGTAGTGCAGAGCGCCGTTGGATTTGAGCCCTTGTTTGACGGCGACGGCGGCGAGAAAGGCCAGGCAGAAGGTGGGCAGGCGGTAGTGGCCCATAAAGGGGGCGCTCCACTGGCCGATGAAATAGCCCAGGGCGGCGGTGGCGGCGATGAGGGCGAAGTGGAAAACCAAAGGGTCTAGGGTGATGGGGGCGATGGTCTGCTGGCCCAGGGCCGGGCGCTTGTCCGGCGGGATGAGGCCGTGGCGCAGCTCTTGCGGCAGCTCGTCAAAACGGGCCAGGTAGTGGGCCGCGCCGCGCTTGGCGCCCCAATTGATCCAGGCCATGCCGCCGACAATGGCCCCCAGAATGCCGACGGTGGCCGCGGTCATGGCCAGCGAGCCGGCCTCCTC
>CAXGRO010000635.1:0-3702 GCA_964012055.1 uncultured bacterium | reverse complement strand
CCATGCTCAAAATTACAGTGGCCAAATGTGTCGCACTTTAACCAAACCGCTTCTACAAAAATGCGAGGTGAGAATCTATATGGATTAATATGTTTTTCGGGTTAAAACCTAATTCTTTATTCTCCTCAACAATACTGTGGACACTTTTTGTAAGTCATTGATAAACAACGGCTTAGGTTAATAGGCATTGAGGTTTGTAACTTGTTGATAAATAATCACTTACGAATTTCAACCTTACAAAAACCGCTCAAAATCGAAAAAGTGTCCACAGTATTGCTCAATACACTTTATGATAAAATAAATCATAAAAAAGCTAAAAACTTAAAATCCAAACTTCGTCGGCAATTGGAATTTGCCAGCAATGAGTTTGACGAAAGGATTCTAGTTGGCTAAACTAGCAATCCCTTCGCCCTTCATCAGCGCAAACTATGCCTAACCCCAACCTCCTCACCATCGCCTTCGGCGAAATTCTCTTCGACCGCTTTCCCGACCGCACCTTCATCGGCGGCGGCACGCTCAATTTCGCCTGGGACCTGAGCCAGTTACAACTGCCCGTGGCCATCGTCAGCGCCCTGGGCCGCGACGATTTGGGCCGCCAGGCGCGCGCCTTCCTGCAAGAAGCCCGCATCGACCAAACCTGGGTCGCCGAGCGCCCCGAACCCACCGGCACCGTCGACGTGCGCCTGCAGGGGGGCGAACCCGAATTCTCCATCAACCGCAACGTCGCCTGGGAACACATAGATCTCACCCAACCTCTGGACGCCCAGCCGCAACTCCTCTATTTTGGCTCGGCGGCACAGTGCAGCCCGGTCAACCGCCAGACCCTGCGCCGCCTTTTCGACCTGCAACCGCGCCACCTACTCTACGACGCCAACCTGCGGCCCAACGCCTACACCGACAACATCGTGCTGGAAAGCCTGGACCACGCCACCCTGCTCAAGCTCAACGAAGAGGAGTGGGACTCGATCCGGCAATTGACCGGACAGACCACCCCCGAACAAATGCTGGCGCAGTACAACCTGGACGCCATGGCTGTCACTAAAGGCGCAGACGGCGCCGCGCTCTACCTGCCCGACCAAACAATCGAAACCGCCAGCTCCCCATCCACCGTCGTCGATACGGTCGGCGCCGGCGACGCCTTTAGTGCCGCGTGGGCCGCCGCCGTGCTCTTAGAGTTAAAACCCGCCCACGCCCTCGACCTGGCCTGCGCCGCCGGCGCCGCCGCCGTGCGCCAACCCGGCGCCCAAATAACTCTGCCCGACGAAGTTGTCGGCGCCTTTAAATCGGAGACATAGAAACCACCCGTGAAACTGCAACTCGCCCTGGATCAAACCGACCTGAACGCCTGCTGTGCCCTGCTCGACCGGGTTGCCGATCTGGTCGACATCGCCGAAATCGGCACGCCCCTCATCATGCAAGAAGGAGTCGCCGCCGTCGCCCGGGTCAAGCGCGACTTCCCCCACCTGGAAGTGCTGGCCGACCTCAAGATCATGGACGCCGGCGCCCACGAAGCGGCCATCGGCTTTGACGCCGGCGCCGACCTCGTCACCGTACTGGGCGTCTCCCACAACTCCACCATCGGCGGCGTTATCGACCAGGCCCGCACCAGCCAACGCCAGGTTATAGTCGATCTGATCGCCGCCCCCAACGCCGCCCAGCGCGCCGCCCAACTCGACGCCATGGGCGCCCACTATATCTGCGTCCACACCGCCTACGACATCCAATCCCAGGGCCACGATCCCCTCGAAGAGTTGCAACAGGTCCAACCCATACTGCGCCGCGCCGCCATGGCCGTGGCCGGCGGCGTCAAACCGCAAACCATGCCCGGCCTGCTGCCCTACAACCCACAGATCGTCGTCGTCGGCGGTTTTATCACCGGCCACGACGACCCGCGCCAGGCCGCCCAGGCCATCAAAGACCACTTCCCCCAGGAGCAATGACCGTGCCGCTATCCACCCACCTCAACGCCGTACTCGACGAACTCAACCACACCCTGGGTCAAATAGACGACGACCACGCCGACCGCCTGGCCGAAGCCATTTTGGCCGCCCGCCGCGTTTTTGTGGCCGGCGCCGGCCGCTCTGGCCTCATGGTTCGCGCTTTTGCCATGCGCCTGATGCACCTGGGCCTCAACACCCACGTGGTGGGCGAGGTCACCGCCCCCAGCATTGGCGCAGGCGATCTCCTGCTGGTCGGCTCGGGCTCGGGCTCTACCGCCAGCCTAGTGACCTGCGCCGAAAAGGCGCGCTCTTTGGGCGCCGGGTTAGCGCTGATCACCATCGACCCCAATTCGCCTATTGGTCAACTGGCCGATGTGGTGGTGGCGATCCCCGCCCCCACGCCCAAGATCGAACAGGATCTGGGTTTTTCTTCGGTGCAACCTATGGGGTCGCTTTTTGAACAGGGTCTTATGTTGACGCTTGATGCGCTGCTTATTGATTTGATGGAAAGGTCTGGGGCTGTGGTGGAAGAGATGTTTGCTCGTCACGCCAATCTCGAGTAAAATTTATGAAAATTACCGATGTAAAAACCTACGAACTAGCCTACCCCGTACAAGAACCCTTTGCCAATTCCCGCGTCTGGTGCAAAACGCGCAACGCCAGCCTCGTAGAGATCCAAACCGACGCCGGCATTACCGGTTGGGGGGAAGGACAGAGTACCACTAGCCCCAAGAACATACAGGCGCATCTCATCGGCGCCGATCCCTTCGACTACGAAGTTATCTGCCGCGCCCAACAGATGCCTTTTGGCGGCGACTTTGCCGCTATAAGTGCCATAGACATTGCCCTGTGGGACATTGTGGGCAAGGCGCTCGACCAACCTATCTACAAACTTTTAGGCGGCGCTTTTCGCGATCGCATTCCGGCGTATGCCAGCGGTCTCTTTAAAAAAGACAGGCCCGACGTAGCCCAGATGCTGGCCGACGAAGCCAAGAGCTATGTAGATCAGGGGTTTCCCGCCGTCAAAATGAAAATCGGCCTGGGCGAAAACTACGACGTGCCCAACATCGCCGCCGTGCGCCGCGCCCTGGGCGACGACGTGCTCTTTGCCGTCGACGCCAATTGCGCCTACGACGTGGGCACCGCCATCGACATCGGCCAAAAAATCGCCCCCTACGACATTTACTGGTACGAAGAACCCATCCCCATACAAGACGTCAAGGGGTATTGCGAATTGCGCCAGGCTCTCGATCTGCGCATCGCTGGCGGCGAGTTCCTGCAAGGCCACGGCGCCTTCCTCCCCCTCTTGCAAGAGCGCGGTCTCGACATTGTCCAACCCGATCTCTGCATCGCCGGCGGCTTCACCGAATGCCGCAAGGTCCAGGCCATGGCCAGCGCCCACCGCATCCGCCTTCTACCCCACATGTGGGGCACGGCCATCCGCCTGGCCGCCACGCTGCACTGGCAAGCCACCCTGCCCGACGATCCCCACGCCCTGTATCCGCCTATGTGCCTTTTTGAATTCGACATGACCGAAAACGGCCTGCGCACCGATTTAGCCCAAGAACCGATCCGCGCCAACGACGGTTATGTCCCCGTCCCTCAGCAACCGGGTTTGGGCATTGAAATCAACCGGGATGTTCTAGAAAAATACACCGTGAACTACACATAATCAGCTTAGGGATTTAGTAGCAACTGTGTACATCCATATAGTGGCCACTTTTAAAGCGGCGATTCGGCCGAATTCCCTCAGGGAGGGATA
>CAXGRO010000634.1:0-3705 GCA_964012055.1 uncultured bacterium | reverse complement strand
TCTCGCCCGGCTCCTGCCGGGCTCCGATTTCAAAGGGGCTGTCCTGCGGACAGCCCCTTTGAAATCCGCTCTGAGGCTACCCCCATGTCCCCGAGGATCTCCGTCGGCGTAGTGTGACTGCGAAGATTAGTCCGCAGGATTGTACACAATTGGGGGCTGGGGATCAACCACCTGGGTGAAGAGAGAGGGGATTCCTGGGAGAACTAGTGAAACCTGAGCAGAGCAGGTGGACAGCGCAAGGGGCTTTGCGTATTCTGGGAGGTAGGAGGTTTTATTATGCCGTTGACCATAGAAGAAATGCGGTTTTTTAAGCGCAATGGGTATTTGATTAAGCGGGGGGTGCTCGATGCCGAGTTGATGGAGAGGGCGCGGGCGCGGCTGTGGGACGGGGCGCCGCCGGGGCGCAAGCGTGATGATCCAACTACCTGGGTGGGTCCGTTTGCCGAAGAAGAAGAGTCGGGGGATGGGGACAATGCGCGGCGGGGGTTTCGCTGGAATTTTCGCGAGCCGGGGAGGGAGGAGTGGATGGTGCGCTTGCTGGCTAAAAATTCCGATCTATGGGCGATGGCGGAGCGGTTTTTGGGGGAGGGGACGCTGGTGGAGTCGCAGCGCATTCGCGGCATATATTGCACCTTGCCCTATGGCGATCACCCGGTGCCGGAGTTGACCTGCCACTGCGACGGGCATCCGTTTCACCTGGGGGTGGTGGGGTATATCGACCGGGTGGAGCCCAAAGGGGGTAGTTTTATGGTGTGGCCGGGTAGCCACCGCAAATTTTACTACGCCCATACCTCGCAGTACAAGAGGGAGCAGACCGAGGAGTACGAAAGACTGCGCGAGTACTTTAACCAGCAAGAGCCGGTGGATTGTTACGGCGAGCCGGGAGATATTGTTTTCTGGCACCACCGGTTGGGGCATATGGCCAGCCCCAATACGACGTCGCGGATCCGCCAGGCGGTGCTCTACGATTATCTCAAACAAGACATTGAGCAGACGCAAGAAGAGCCGCCCCAAAAGGACATGTGGCGCGATTGGTCGGAAGAGATGCGGGCGCTGGAGATAGATGAGTAAGTGGGCGCCGTTCAGTCGAACACCAAAAAACCCAAACTGGCGGCCGGGTACATTTCCCCGTAGGTGCGGGCCCACTGCCCGTAGGTCTCGCCGCGGTAGCCGCGCTGGATGTTGAGGCCCCAGATGTCGCCGGGTTGGGGCTGCGGCAGGTGCGGTACGCCGAGGTCGAGTTTGTATTCGACGGACCAGAAATCGGCGCCGATATGCACCGCCACAGTGCCGTTGGCGTCCCACGCGTAGTCGGCGGTGGTCCACTCGCGCAAGAGGTAGGCGTCGGCGACGGCGCCCACGGTGTTGATGTTGATGAAGACGCAGCTCTCGAAATCGTGATTGGTGTCGAAGAAAAATTCGATCAGGTCGTTTTTGCCGTGGTTGTCGTCGTCGTCGTTGCGGCTGTTGACCACCAGGCTGTCGGGATAGGGCTCGGCGCAGACGGCGCCCAGGTAGAGCGCTTCGTCGGTGTAGCCCAGGTAGGCGCGGGTTTGCGTTTCTGCCGCAAAGTAGGCGGCGTGGCTGCCCCACTGGTAGAATTTGTCGACCATCAGGGCGCGCTGCCACACCGCTTCGTCGAGCCGGCCGTCGATTTGGGGTTCTGTTTGTAGAGAAGGTATTTCTACCAGCATGCCTATGTTGCGCAGGATCTCTATGCCGCGCTGGCGCTGGCCGTTTTCAAAGTAGAAGCGGCTAAAAAAGAAATTGGCGCGGCGGCTGGTGGGGGCGTAGGCCAGGGCTTGCTCGTAACTTTCCTGGGCTCCCGCCAGATCGGCTTTGAGTTCGCGCTCGCGGGCTTCTTCAATCAATTCCCTGACGTGTTCTTCGGACACCATCATGGCGCTGATGCGCACGTCCCTATCTGGATCCGTCGCCAGTTTGCTGGTCACTGCTAACAGCCGCTGGTGCTGCGCCTCGTCCAGTTTGCTTTTCATGTGCAGCAGGGCGCGCAGGCTGGGGGCGCGCACCTGGGCGGCGCTGTCGTCGAGGGCGGCAAAGAAGACGTCGGCAAATTCTTCCAGGCGATACGGACTCAGTCTGTGGGCAATGCGGCCGCGCACGGCGGGCTCGGGGTGGAGAAGGAGGTGGTGTTGCAGGGCGGGAGCGATGCGCTTGTCTTCGACGCGCGCCATGAGCCCCACTAAAATGGCGGCGGCTTCGGCGCGGGCGGCGCCGTAGCGCGGGTTGTCGAGGGCGTTGAGCAGGGGGCCGACGGAGCGGTCTTTGGCGAGCAGGAGTTCGTTGCGGGCGGCGTCGGCTTGTTGGGGCTCGAACGCCAGTTTTTCGAGGCTGTCTTCGACGGAGGGGCCGCAGGCAATAAAGAAAAAAAGAAAGAAGAAAGAGATTTTGATCATGTGGCGGGTTGCTCGGTATTGGCGGATCTGAGGTAGTCCAAGTTGGTGCGGGCTAGGTCGTCGTTGGGGTCGATGGACAGGATGTTTTCGTAGAGGCTTTCGACTCTGGGGAGGTCTTGTTTGAGGCGCGAGATGTTGGCCAGGCAGTGCAGGATGCGGGTGTAGTTGGGCAGTTGGTCGGCGAGTTGGACGAGGAAGAGTTCGGCGTCGACGACGAGTTCGGGGTAGTCGGGCGGGGTGGTGGCCGGCGTTTTTTCGCGGGAGCGGAAAAGGGCGTCGAAAACGCTCATGGCCATGCCAAAGGTGCCGCCCATGCGGCCGCGGGGGCGGGCGTCATAGCGGACTTCCTTGCTCGTTTGGTCGACGATGAGGGCGACCGCTTCAATGAAGGAATCGGCGGCGTCCTGGTGGTGTTCCATTTCGAGCAGGGCGCTGCCGCGGTTGTAGAATACGGCCGGATTGTGGGGCACGATGTCAACCAGCAGGTCGTAGATGCGCACCTCCTCGACGCGCTGGGGGATGTCGGCCAGTTCATCGGCGCGGCGGTAGAGGTCTTGCAGTTGTTGTTCGATGTCGTCCAAGACGGCATTGGCGGCGGCCTCTTGTTCTGGGGGCACTATGACCGTGAGCCATTTTTCCGGGTCGCCGGAGATGAGGGGCGATTTGACGGTGTAGGGGATGTGGGCGCGGTCGAGTTCGGCGGTGACCTTGGCCAGGTACTTGGCGGATTTGGAGTGGATCAGGGCTTTCCAGGCGTCGAGGTGGTGGGGCTCTTCGACGAGGTCGTCCCAATTTTCCAGGCGCAGGAAGCGGGTTAACGTTTCTTGCAGGCGAGTGCGGTTGGCGACAAAGAACGAGTGCACGTACTCCTCGTCGGCGTAGTAGTGCACCATCCAGGTGCGGCTGTCTCTTTGCGCCACCAGCACTTCAGCAAAAAAATTGGCAAAGGTCCACAGCGTCCACAATGGCGTTTCTTCCTCCAGCGCGGCCAGGGCCTGGTCGATGGTGGCGGCTTGCGGATCTTTGTCCTCAAAACGCACGACCACGCGGTTGCGCAGGGTTTCGAGGTCGGTGCCGCGGCGCTCGAGTTCGCGGCGGGCCACGGCGCGAAAGTGCTCGTTGAACTCGCCCTGCTGGCGCGTTAGGACGGCGACCAATTGGGACTCGCTCATGGCGTAGCTGGGGTGGGTGGCGGGGTCGTGGTCCATGAGCTCAGCTGAGAGGGATGCGGCGGCGCGGCGTTTTGGGTGTGTCGGCGGGGGCGTCAAAGGGGTTGTCGTTGGTCCAG
>CAXGRO010000633.1:0-3715 GCA_964012055.1 uncultured bacterium | reverse complement strand
GCGATGTTCACCTGCCCGCTGAGTTCCGCCCGCCTATTGTCGACCAAACACGCCCGCTCCTCCGCCGTGCGCGGCCGCAAGTGACTTTGCGGCACGATCCACAAGCCGGCGTCGTCCACCAACGGCAAGTGCCACTTCAACCCATTCTTGGGCCGCCTGAGAATTTCCATCTCCTCTTCTTCACTGGCATCCCTCTCCTCCCCCCCCAAGTCCCGATGCCACCCCGTGTCGTACTCGCGCTCCTCCCCGCAACTCCACAAATGTACATACCCCAAGCGCAACTCATCCCCCAAAAACGCCTTTGCCATCTCGACAATCTTCGGCAAGAGCAAATACCGCGCAAACACCGCCTCGTCAAACTCCGGCGCCAGCAACCCAAAAATCGCCGTGGGATCTCCATCCCCCCGGTTATTTGCCACGTCCACCTCCCCCGACCGCACCTTATCCCGCACCCGCCGCGACGCCCCTTCCAATTCGTCCACCATCCCCTCATCCACCATGCCATCAACGACAAAGTACCCCTGCTCTTCATACTGTTCTATATATTGCTGCATTATCCCACCTGCGGCTCCCGCGCAAAAACATCCTCGTACCACCCCTTCGCCGCCCCCCCCAACCGCTCCCCCATCGTCCTCATCGTCTCCCTTTCATACCCCCAAATCGCCGTCCGCTCAACCTGCTCCAGAAAATCGCACAAATGCACCCGCATCAAATTCTCATACTCCGCCGCCGACAAACACATCTCCCCCCCCGCAATCCGATCGCCAATCCGATATTCCTCCAAATACTGATCCACCTGACCGTAAAACGAAGCCCGATCCATCGCACAATTGGCATAGGCCAGCAACTCGGCATACTCGCCAATCAGCTGGCGCAACTCGTCCCGCCGCTCAACCGGCAACGTAAAATCCTGAAACCCCTCCGTACCGTAAATCGAGTGAAACATGGCGGCGCGGCACAACTCGTCGCTCGCCCCCCACTCCTTCATATTGCGGTAGGTGCCAACGGCATGGGCGAGATAGGTCTTTTCCGAATGCGCTACCTTGTCGGCGCCGATCTCCAGAAAGTAATTGGTCATCGTTTTCATTGGCAGGGCCATGTCAATCTCCTATCAGGACGTAAGGTCAGTGATTATACTACACCTACCCAATGGAATCAAGATCGTCGATGAGGATCTTCAACACCTCTACCGTTTGTTTACCGCCGGCAAAGGCAACAAACAAATGCCCGTCTTCTTCGATCACATGTGGATAGTCGACCCAGCGCCCCCCAACCAGGTACCCCATTCTGTCGAACACCACCCCGTCGTCGCTGAGCGACAGAATCAGCGACGACGGGGTGGCGCGGGTTGGCGTTCGACACCAGCACGTAGCGCCCGTCGCGCAAACGCAAACCGTGGAACTTAGCCATAGCATCCGGAAAGTTGGTCCGCGCCGGCCGGCTCCAATTGCGCCCATTGTCGGTGGAGAAAGAGCGGTAGAGATAACCGCTGCGGCGATTGTCGCGAAACAACGCCATCAGTGTACCGTCCGGCAGCGCCCACCACAGCGGCTCCTCGGCACTAAGCACATCGCCGGAGCCCAACACGGGGATCGATTCCCACCGGTCGATGCCCGCCGTACCGCCGACGAGAAAATGCACGCCCACTTCCCTGTAATTGTGCGGCCGCCGCGATATCATCCACTGGCCGCCGGGCAATTTCTCGGGCGCAAAGTTATTGATGGCGTCCTCGCAAACCACACCGGCCTCGGCTCACTCTCCGCCGGCCGCCTCAAAGCGAAACGCATGCAGCGCCAGGCCGGGCCCAAAAAACCCGGCCGCCTCATCCAGCGAAGCCAGGGCCAGTAACTCCCCTTCGCGTTGCCAAAAACCGCGCGAAATGTAGCGCATCCTCTGCAATTCAGTTTGGCTCTCCAAGTCTGGAGAATTGCGACGAGTCATTGCGAACTGCCGGCGCAACTCGTGGCGCCGGCGCATTGCTGGCCGGTTAATATATAAAGGATGTTGGAGGCAGCCATTCGCCCCTACCCCAACTTGAGCGGATAGACCCATCCGGCACTGCCGCCCAACTCGTACGCTTCGCCGTGCGCTTTGAGCACACCGTCCTCCCCAATGCGAAAGGTCAGCAATTTCTCCGAGCGGTCGGCGCCGGAGAACAGAAATTTGCCCTGCGGCTCAATGCCAAAAGCACGCGGCACCTCTTCGCCGGGCTGTTGCCCCAGCGAAGTGATCATCCCCGTGGACGCGTTGATCGAAAACATCGCAATGCTGTCGTGCCCGCGGTTGGAGGCGTAGATAAATTTGCCGGACGGATGAATGTGCAACTGGGCATTGGTGTTGCCTTCGCAGCCTTCCGGCGGCAGCGTCGATACCGTCTGAATCTCCTCCAGCGTCCCCTGTTCCCTGTCAAAACTGTAGACCGTAACGCTCGACCCCTGCTCGTTGTCGGCGTAGACGACGTCCAACTGCGGATGAAAAGCCAGATGCCGCGGCCCCTGCCCTGCACCACAGGCCAACACCGGCACCGCCTTGTTGGGCGCCAACTTGCCGCTCTCGGCATCAAAATAAAACTGGTAAATCGAATTGGCCGACGCCACGTGCGGCACAAACGCATAGCGGTTGGAAGGATCGGTCGAGATATAGTGGGCAAAGCGCTCGGTCTTATAACAGTCGACCTGCGGCTCCTCCAACGCCCCGTTCTCCCCTATAGCGTGTACCGTCGCCATACCCGCATTGTAATAAGCGGCCAACAAAAACTTACCCGTCTTATCCGCCGCCAGGTAACACGGCATGCCGTCCACCGCCACTTGTCCCACCGCCGTCAGCCCCCCCGTTTGCGCCTCAATGGCAAAGCTGGCGATGGCAAACGAGTCCCCTTCCCTGAGTCCAACATAGAGGTTCTTGCCCCCTATTCCGGCGCCCACCGCATGTCCTTCCATGCCCATGTCCACTTCGTGCTGGCGCGTCAATGTCCCGGTCTCGGGGTCCATGGCAAATCCCAATATTTTTGTTCCCGAAACGGGAATGTAGATGTAATAACTCATGTCTTTCCTCCAATTCTTATTGAAAGACTATATGATTTTCGTTGGCTTGTGACGCGGTCAGGGGGGACCTCGACGCTCATTCTCGCCGGCCATCCATGGCCGGCTCCGATTCATTACCCTCTCTGAGGTCCCCCCTGACCGCTCAGCGATCGTTATCTAGAAGTTTTGGCGTTTCAAGTATAATTTATCTCGAAGTTATAAAACCGGTTTATGCCTTCACAGCCCGTAATACCTGCGAAGAGGACTTCCGGCAGATCGGCAATATAGCAGCCAAATGCCTTCTCCCCCAACCGCACATTTATTGTATTCCCCCGCCGCGCCACTTTGAGGTCGTATCGCGTTTTGGCCTGCAACCCAAACCGCCAATACGCCGCCAACACCCAGCTCTGCTTCCCCTCAATAAATTGGTGATGCCACACATTCACTCCCTCATCGTACACCACCACCTCAATATGCCGCCGATATTCGCGCTTATTCTTCTCATTGTATTCCGGCTCTTCCGCCAGCACGATCAATGGCGCCATGCGATAATCAAACGACATCCCCGCCCCCACCTCAAACGCCCCCTTTACCCCCTCTCCATACACCATACTCGTATACGTCTCCCCCGCCAATGCCGCATCCTCCACCAACTCTTCCTCCCCCCCCTCAGGCACCCGATTCCATATGTG
>CAXGRO010000632.1:0-3719 GCA_964012055.1 uncultured bacterium | reverse complement strand
GGGGGGGGGGGGGGGGGGCAGGGGTTGGCGGGGGGTGGAGTATCCGGCGGTGCGCAGTGTGATTGTGGGGATTGTGGATTGATCGGCACTTTTAGGAGAATAACAGCTCTGGAGGTTTAGGAAGTGAAGCTGGCTAAGGTAGTGGGAAAGGTGGTGCTGTCGAAGTGTATCGACTCGTACGGGGGGCGGAGTTTGTTTTTGACGCAGGATTTGAACGAGGCGATGGAGGCGGTGGGGGACCCGGAGGTGAGCGCGGCGTGGCACGTGGTGAACGAGGGGGATCTGGTGATTGTCGAAGTGGCGCGGGAGAGCGCCAATGCGTTTGAGCCGTCCATGCCGATCGATTCGGTGATACTGGGTAAGGTGGAGAGTGTGCATATAGACCAGGGTTGGGTGCAGGAGGCTGCGGACAGTTGAGTTGTGGGCGATCCGGCAAATTGCGGGCCGCCCCAACAAGCTAGGCGGCGACGACGGGGTTGACTAGGCGGCCGATGTTTTCGATTTCGATGACGGTTTCGTCGCCGGGTTTGAGCCACACGGGTGGTTTGCGGGCGAAGCCGACGCCCTGGGGGGTGCCGGTGAGGATGACGGTGCCCGGCAGCAGGGTGGTGTCTTGGCTGAGGAAGGCGATGAGCTGGGCGACGGAGAAGATCATGTCGCCGGTGGTGTGGTCTTGCATGATCTGGCCGTTGAGTTCGGTTTTGATCGACAGGGTTTGGGGGTCAGGGATTTCGTCGGCGGTGACCAGGACCGGCCCTAAGGGGCAGAAGGTGTCAAAGCCTTTGCCGCGGATCCACTGGCCACCGCCGGCTTGCAATTGCCAGGTGCGGGCGGAGACGTCGTGGCCGCAGGTGTAGCCCAAAACGTAGTTGAGGGCGTCGGCTTCGGAGACGTCGCGGGCGGTGCGGCCGATGACCACGGCTAGTTCGCATTCGTAGTCAACCTCTTCGTCGTGCTGGCAGGCCGGCAGGCGGATGGGGTCGCCGGGGTGGCAGAGGGTGCTGGTGGGTTTCATGAAGACGAGGGGGAGTTCGGGCAGGGCAACGCCCGACTCTTCGGCGTGTTCGCGGTAGTTGAGGCCAATGCAGAATATGTTGGTGGGGTCGACCGGGGCCAGCAGTTTGGCCACGGTGGCGGTCTGGTCGGTAGGTTGCAGGCCGGAGTAGAGGTCGCCGGAGAGTAGGGTCGCCTGGTCGCCGTCACTTTCCTGGCCAAAGTGGGCGGTGCCCTGTTCGTCTTGAAAACGTATGATGCGCATGGCTGATGCTCCTTATTGTGGATGTTTGGCGCTTTTATCGCGGCGAAAATTACGGTGTCCGGGCGGGGACTGTCAACCTACTCTAACTTGGGACTAGTGCTTGACTTTCCCTCTGGCCCCGCCTATTTTCTGAAACTGCGTTGCACGGAATATACGGCTTTGGGGCAAAAGGTTTAGATCGATTTATTGAATGAGGAAATAGACGTGGCATCCAGCGTAACGGAAGATCAAATACGGCATATTGTCGAAGAAGTGGTCAAGCGCGTGGTGGACGGCGGCAGCGGCGGCGGCAGCGGCGGCAGCGGATCCATGGGGGTGTTCCAAACGGTGGACGAGGCGGCGGCGGCGGCACGGCGGGCGCACGAAGTGCTGGTGGGGCAGTCGCTGGAAGAGCGCAAGAAGATCGTCGAAGCCATTCGCCAGATGTGTCACATCCACGCCGAAGAGTTTTCGCGGCGCGCCCTAGCCGAAACCGGCATGGGGCGTCTGGAAGACAAAATTCTCAAACACCAGGTGGCGGCCGACGCCACCCCGGGCGTGGAGGACTTGGAGGCGACGTCGTGGACCGGCGACAGCGGCCTGACCGTGGTCGAAATGGCGCCCTACGGTGTGGTGGGCGCGGTGACGCCGTCGACGCACCCGGTGCCCACCATGGCCAACAACGCCATCTGCATTGTTGCGGCGGGCAATTCCGCTGTGTTTAACGTGCACCCCGGCGCCAAGAATGTGTCGATGTACGCGGTGGGCGTGTTCAACCAAGCCATTGTCGCCGCTGGCGGCCCCGCCAATTTAATTACGGCGGTCGAGAACCCGACGATTGAATCGGCCAACCAGCTCTTCAACCACCCCGGTATCAATATACTGCTGGTGACGGGTGGGCCGGGCGTGGCCAGCGCGGCCATGGCCAGTCCCAAAAAAGCCATTGTCGCCGGCCCGGGCAATCCGCCGGTGGTGGTGGACGAAACCGCCGACCTGGCCAAGGCGGCGCGCGACATTATCGACGGCGGCGCCTTCGACAACAACATCCTCTGTCTCGGCGAAAAGGAAGTTTTTGTGGTGGAATCGGTGGCCGACGAGCTCAAGTCGCACATGGTGCGCTACAGCGGCTACGAATTAAATGCGGCGCAAATCGAGGCCCTGGCCCAGGAGGCTTTTATCAAAGGCGACGACGGGCACTTGATGACCAATCGCGAATTGATCGGGCGCAACGCCGCGGTGCTGGGGGCGCGCGTCGGGCTCAATTTGGACGACCAATTGCGCATGCTCATCGGCGAGACCGACGCCGGGCACCCCTTTGTCTTTGAAGAGCAGATGATGCCCTTCTTGCCCATCGTCCGTGTGCCCAATGTCGATCAGGGTATCCGCGCCGCCATTGAGGCCGAGCACGGCTACGGGCACACGGCTATTATCCACTCGCGCAATATCGAAAACATGCACAATATGGCCTGCGCGGTGGACACGACGATTTTTGTTAAGAACGGGCCTTCTTACGCCGGCGTCGGCTTGGGGGGCGAGGGGTTTGGCACCTACTCGATTGCCGGTCCCACGGGCGAAGGGCTGACGTCGCCGCGCACTTTTACCCGCCAGCGCCGCTGCGCCCTGGTGGATTATTTTCGCATCACCTAAAGCGCATGCAGCTGGCGCGCGTTAAAGGGCAGGTGGTGGCCACCGCCAAGCTGGAGAGGCTGGAGGGCAAGAAATTGCTGCTGGTGGAAGTGGCGGCGGCGCGTGCGGAAGGGTTGGAGTGGACGGGGCGCTATTTGGTTTGCGTCGATGCGGTGGGCGCCGGCGAGGGCGAGTTGGTGCTGGTGGTGTCGGGGAGTTCGGCGCGCATCGCCGAGGGCATGAAGGACATGCCCACTGACGCCGTCATTGTTGGCATTGTCGATTCGCTGCAGGCTTTTGGCAAGGGGCTCGCACTTGAGCCCGATACGGGAGTAGAGGCTTGAACGTGGCGGTGAGCCCAGAGCAGATTGGACACATCGTGCGGCAGACGGTGGCCCAAATGTCTGGCGTCGCGGCGGCGCCGGCAGCGGCGCCGGAGCCGCCCAAACTGATCGCCAATATTTCGGCTCGCCACGCCCACCTTAACCAGGAGGCGCTGGAGATTCTCTTTGGCCGGGGGGCGGAGTTGAGCGTGCAGAAGCGCCTTTATCAGGAAGGGGCTTTTGCCGCCGATCAGACGGTGACCATTTTTGGGCCGCGCAAGCAGATGTTTGGCAATTTGCGCATTCTGGGCCCCCTGCGCGACTACTGCCAAGTGGAGTTGGCCTTTACCGACTCGCGCTTTTTGGGCATCGACGCGCCGGTGCGCCTCAGCGGCGACCACCGCGACACGCTGGGTTGTTACCTGGTGGGACCGGCCGGAGGTTTGGAATTGCACAGCGGCGTGATTCGCGCCGCGCGCCACGTGCACATGAGTCCGAGCGAAGCCGATTTTTACGGCGTCAAAAGATCGGAA
>CAXGRO010000631.1:0-3721 GCA_964012055.1 uncultured bacterium | reverse complement strand
TTGTAAGGTTGAAATTCGTAAGTGATTATTTATCAACAAGTTACAAATTTTCAATATCTGTTTACCTAAGCCTTTATTTATCAATGACTTACAAAAAGTGTCCACAGTATTGATATTGACACAATCGCATAAAAAAACCGCCCAAATGGACGGTTTATAAATACAAACACCAATTTTATTTCAGACCCAACGCAGCCAATAAACCATATGCCCTCTGGGCCCACCAAGCCCCACACCAACCTAGAGCACACTCACCTGCTCTTCCCCTTCGCCTTCCTCTACTTGCTGCTGTTGCTCCATCGCCTCTTCAATCAACGTCCGCCCCCCTGCCGCAAACGCGTCAATCTTCTCCATCGTCAAATCAAACGTCTCATCAATATCGTCCTGTGCCGCACTCGTAATCTGCCCAATCCCTTTGAGAATATCACCCGCCTCGGCGAACCCCTGCTCCACCGCCCCCTTAATCATTGCGACAAACCCCTCCAACTGCTCCGACGCCCCCTGATCGGCGTTATTGCCCTTAAAAGCGTCAAAGAGACTCACCGCAAAGTCGACAATGCGCCCCGAAACCGCTTCCGGTGACAAATCCTGCCCGCTGGCCAGCAGACTTTCGACCGACATATCGAGACCGGCCGTTTCAAACGCCTCGTTGAGACGCTTTTCCAGCGAATCCTGCAGTATCCTATCGGCAAAATCGCCGTTAATTTCAATGCCAATCTCTAACAGATCCCCCGACGCGGTAAACGTGCCCTGGGGGGCCGTAACTCGCTTTTCAAAATGGCCTTTGGTAACGCTGACCGAAGCGATTAAACTCTGGTCTTGGCTCTGAGTCGTCCCGACTTGCATAACAATCCTCTCCTTGGGGTTAAGGTGAATGGTCCCTATTCCTGCTTATCGGCAACAAATCCATATTCTCCAGCGGTTTTTCTCAGATTTGGGCAAAAAAAACGGAGCGGGGATATCCCCGCTCCGTTTTGCTGCCGATTTTAACTTAGACTCAGCGGATTTCCAGTTTAAAGAAGTTAATGGAAATAGCCGTCCCCTTGGCAATGCCGGGGAAGAAACCGCCGCGCGTCACCAGCGCCAGGTCGAGCAACTCGACGCGGCCGTGCGGAAAGGTGAAGGGACCAAAGGCCAAACCCACGGACGAGCCACTACTGCGACCGCCCAGCGTCAGGCCAATGCGGGTGGGAAACCAGGGCACCAGGCGATATTCCGCCCCGCCCGAAAGGCGCGGCGTCGAGGTGATGCCAAAACCTTCGCTAAAGGCCTGGTCGTAATTTCCCACCACCGTCAAACGCGGCAGCACCTTGTGCGCCGCGCCGATGCGCAAAATGGCCGGCATGGAGCGCGAAAAACTCTCCTCGCCGAGTTTGAGGTGGAAATCCTTGTCGCCGTCGCCGTCTATATCGCGGTTGTCAAGCACGTCTTCGATCGACTTCACGTCCGAATCCAGCATGCGGGTGCCGCGCAGATCGTCGGCGCTGGCAAAGATGGAATCCTGGCGCGCGTCGCCGCTCCAGGACATGGTGTCGAGAAAATTGAGCAGCGCCACGCTAACGGTGGTCTTGCGGTTTTTGGTGACGGCGGCCATGCCCAAATCCAGGCCAAAACCGGTGCCGGTGCCCGATTGCGTTAGCACGTAGGCGTCGAGTTCGGCGCCTTCCACCTGCGTAATAAAACCGCCGTCCGAGCGCAAGACCTCGGCGTAGCCGCCGCCGATGACCTTGAACGTGCCGCCCACGGTAAACTCGCTCAGGTGTTTTTGAAATAGCTTTTGTTTGGGCATAAACGCCTTGGCAAAGGCCCAATTGAAGCTGAACAAACCCCAACCCGAGCCGTCCCATTTGGCGATGTCGTACTGCTTGTCGAACTCGTTGCCAAAGAGCATGAGTTCAAACATGTCCTTGGGCATCTGGCCTTCAAAACCAAACTTGAAACCCAGGCTGATGGCCGAGCGAATGTCCTTGGGCAGGAGGAAGGCGACGCCGCCGTTAATCGGCACCAGCGCCGAGAGGTAGGGGTCGAGGTCGAGGTTCATCTTTAAGCCGTCGCCCTCGATATCGCCGAGCAAATCGTTTTTGTCGTCGGCGCTGATAAAGTGGTCTTTTTCGGTGAAGTTGTCGTTGTAGGTCTGCATCGAAAAACTATTGTTCTCCGCCACCAGGGTCAGGCCCAAATCGATGATCTGCCAGGCGAATTTGGGACTGCCGCGCAGGGCGAGGTTAGCCGGATTCCAAAACGCGGCCTCGGGGCCGCGCGCCAATGCCGTATAGGACTGGCCCAGGCTCATGGCCCGCGGACTGGTGTCGCCCATGCCATAGGCCTGCACCGCGGAGGAGAAACCCGCGACCAGGGCCGCGGCCAAAGCGAAAGATCTAATGAGTTTCATTTCTCTTCTCCTCCCTATTCGACCAGGTCTTCGTTGAGTTCAATGACAACTTGCGTGCCGGCCACCACATTGACAAAGTCGGTGCCAAAAACTTCCACGTCTCCCTCAGTGCCGGACAACTCCACCAGCACGCCGGTGTAGATACCTCCCTCGCGCAGGAAGACGAGCACTTCTTCACCGGTCAGCGAAATGTCTTCCTGGTTCGAAACCGCCTGATCCACGCGCCCGTCCTCACCGGTGGGGGCCGGCGGCACGTCAAAGGCGCCTTCTTGGGGGATTTTTAAGAACCCCCGGGCCGGGTCACTGACAAAATCGTCGCTGTAGAGCGCCGTTGAATCGGGCGCCACGCGCAAACTGACGCTGACGCCCAGCGGCGTGCTATTGGTAATGGTGGTGAAGGCAGTAGCGCTTTTCAGATTGGATTCGATGCGCCGCCGCGCCTCGTCGTCCTGAATTTCGCGAAAAATGGGGTCGGCCTCAATGCGCGTGTCGTCTTTGATGCGGAAACGCGCCGCCGACTCAAAGACCACGCTGTCGACCTGCACGAAGTGGGTCGGCTCGATGACTTCCATACCCTGGCCGTCACCTATGAGCACGGTGGGTTCCACCGTCACCTGGGTCGGCAGCAAATTGAGAAAATCGGTCAACTCGCCCGGGTTGGGACGAATGGAGAATTTGAGCGGATCGTTGGGATCACCGCGGTCGATATCGGTGTTGATTAACAGTTGACCTTCACCGCCGTCGTTATTGGTGCCGCGAATGTCCAGATTGACCTTGCTCTTAAAGCCTACGCCCGAAGTAACAAACACTTCCAAGGCCGTGAAACCCAGCGCGATATTGTCCAGACCTTCGGGAAAATCGACCGAGGTCGACTGCTCGCCGATAGGCACGCTGAGCTGGTTTAGGGTGCCCTCGATCCGGCTAAAGACTAAGTTCTGGGTGATAGCTTCCACCAAGATCGTGCCGTTGGACGCAATCCTTACCGGATCGTTTGTACTGTCAGTCCGGGCCGCGTAGGACAGACGCAATTCGAGCGGATTTTCCGGCGCGAATTCGTTGTTGGCCAGGTCAAAGTTTACAGTCCGCACATCGCCTGGGGTGAGGTTATCGACCAGGAAAGTATTTACCTGACCGTCCGGCTTGATGAGGTCGTCCAGAGACAGTTCCACCTCAATGATAACGGGTATATCGTTGCGCACGTTCAAGGTTAACCCGCCCTCGCTGATTACGGCGCGCGTGACCTGAATGCGGTCGTCGGGAAAATCCAACACCTGATTGTCTGAAAAATTCTGCTCTGGCAGTTGGGCTATGGCTTCCTCCACAACCAAC
>CAXGRO010000630.1:0-3730 GCA_964012055.1 uncultured bacterium | reverse complement strand
CTATCCCTCCCTGAGGGAATTCGGCCGAATCGCCGCTTAAAAAGTGGCCACTATAATTGACTTAAGTAAGTTCTTATTTTTCTGTCAGTGTAGAAATATTCGACAAATTCGGACCGCCCGTATACGCCGGATGGATTGCGCCACTTTAGCAGGTCTCCTTCGGCGTAGGCAAAACCGTATCTGCGGGTGATGGCATATTACGCGTCCTGCAGTAAAAAAGCCGGTGTGAGAATTTCGACATCTGCAGCCCGAACAAAATTGGGCACATGGGCGCGAAGCGCCGTTTAGAGAAACCTATAAAATTGATCCGGCTCGTATCCGGGGATAATTTTATCGTGGGGCCTACCTGCCACCAATTCCCCTTGCTCTACAAAACCTTCTGGTCGTTCGGCTAAAACTTCGACGAGGCGCTGGCGCAGGGCGCCAACAGCTCGTCGGCTTCGGATCGCAACGCCAGATCGTTTAATTCGTCCGGATCTTCTTGCAAATCGAACAGATGTTCGGTACCGCGCTGGCTATACCAGATGTACTTAAAGCGTTCGCCCACCAAAAAGTGATGCCCGTCCTGGTAGTCGTATTGCCCGGCTGTTCCCCGTGCAGAATGTCGCGCACAGCCTTCACGCCGCCCTGCAGAATAGGCAATAAACTTCGGGCCGTGCAGGCCGGAGGGATAAGTGCCCCGGCCGCGTCCAGCAAGGTCGGCATAATGTCTTGCCACCCCACCGGCGATGCAACCTCTAACCCTTCTTGCCAGCCCAGTTCCGGTGCCGCCCAAATTAAGAACGGCACGCGCGCCGAGGCCTCGTAAGGCCAGCACTTGCGGTAGAGGTGGTGGTCCCCCAACATCTCGCCGTGGTCAGAGGTGAACACGATGATCGTATTGCGCAACAAGCCTTGCTGCCGCATGAATTGCAGCAGGCGACCGACCTGATCGTCGACAAAGAACAACCCCCAGGGGCTTACACCCTGCAATGGGACGGCCGCACAGACGCCGGCGAACCGGCGGGCAACGGCACCTACCTCTATCACCTCAATGCTGGCGAGTTCCACATAACGCGCCGCCTTACCTTGCTCAAGTGAGTTAACAAGCTTCTATGATTATTGCAACCGACCGATACATGATTCGTTCGCAAAACGACAATAATATATACTGGGATGAGGGCGTCTACCCAGAGTGGACCGCCCTGAATGCCTACCGCCACTTTCCCAACGGTGTACCCAGCGCCGGCGTTGAGCCACACTACCACGATGGCGATGAGTTATGGCTTTTCACTGAGGGCAAGGGAGAAGTGTGGCTGGATGATAAACGTTTTGACATTACGCCCAACACCATGGTCTACACGCCAATGGGTTGTATTCACCGCTTCCAGATGTTCACCCCGTTCGAGAACAACGCCATCGTCACCAAACTCGAAAGACAGCAGCGCCCCACCCACATCACGACGGAAGAAGACGGCCCGCCGGAAGCAACTGTGCCCGGCTTTGTAGTATCGGGTGCCGACAACACCGGCCCCATCGCCGATCCGGGCAGTCGCTGTCCGCTGAGTGAATGGCATTTGCTGACATTGGGCAACGGTTAGGACGTCGAGGAAACTACCTTGACAGTCAATGAGCACTGGCTGGTGATGGCTGGATCGGTTGTGCTGAAAATTGAGGGACGGGAGATCGAACTAACCACGCACGAGGTCGCCCTATTGCGCGCCGGCACACAGCGGCGAATTTCTTCTAAGAGCGGAGCACGGGTGGTTGTGGCGCGTGAGCACTAAAACCGCTATTGAACGCTCACCTATAGTTGAACTGTGAGTTTGCAAATAAAATCTGGTATATTGCTCGCACCACTGTGCTTGGCCTACCCCGCATGGGGCCAACTGACCATCGACCAACTCCTGATGCTCCTTTGAGTAACGAAAACAACAGCGATATAGCCGAAGACAAACACCCACTTGAAAAGTTCAAGAAATTGCTATTTTCTTAAATTTTCTCAAAAATGAGAAAATCACAATCCTATTTCTCATTTTGAGAAATAAAATAAATCATTGTTTATATAATAATTTATTACTATATCATTTAAATCTTAAGGTGGTTTTTTGTCATTTTGAGAAAACTACATCGCACTCACAACCCATTTAAAAACCCCAACATACTATTATTATTAAGGTTACAAAAAAATCCAACCTCTGGCACAATCTTTGCATAGTATCACCCCACGCGAGAACAACACTGAATCAAACCGTTCTCACCACCCTTTTGCCCCTTTCAAGGAGAGGTTATCATGGCGAAAAAATCCAAAATCAACATCAAGCCGCTGGCCGACCGCGTCCTGGTCAAACGCCTGGACGAAGAGGAAGAGCAGAAAGTAGGCGGCATCATCATTCCCGACACCGCCAAGGAAAAACCCCAGGAGGCCGAAGTTGTAGCCGTGGGTCCGGGTCAACTCGACGGCAGCGAGCGCGTCGCCTTGGAAGTAAAAGCCGGCGACAAAGTGCTCATTGGCAAATACTCCGGCACCGAAGTCAAGGTAGACGGCGACGACTACCTGATCATGCGCGAAGACGACATTTTGGCCATCGTTGAGTAATTAAGCAATAAACAGAGAGGAATAGACCCAATGGCAGCAAAACAAATTGCCTTTCGCGAGGATTGCCGCGAAAAGATCCAATCGGGCGTAGAACAGCTCAGCAAGGCCGTAAAAGTCACCCTGGGGCCGCGCGGCCGCAACGTGGTGCTGGCCAAAAGCTGGGGCTCGCCCACCGTAACCAAAGACGGCGTCACCGTCGCCAAAGAAATTGAACTGCCCGACAAATACGAAAACATGGGCGCCCAAATGGTCAAGGAAGTCGCCTCCAAGACCTCCGACGTGGCCGGCGACGGCACCACTACCGCCACCGTCTTGGCCGAGGCTATCTACACCCAGGGCCTCAAGGCGGTCACCGCCGGCTTTAGCCCCATGGAAGTAAAGCGCGGCATCGACAAGGCCGTCGACCTCATCATCGGCAGCCTCAAGTCGCAGAGCAAGGCGGTCAAGGGCCACTCCGAAGTAGCCCAGGTGGGCACCATTTCGGCCAACGGCGAAAGCGCCATCGGCGACATCATTGCCGACGCCATGGACAAAGTGGGCAAAGACGGAACCATCACAGTGGAAGAAGCCAAGAGCACCGACACCACCCTGGACGTGGTCGAGGGCATGCAGTTTGACCGCGGCTACCTGTCGCCCTACTTCGTCACCGACCAGGAGAGCATGGAGGCCATCTTAGAAGATGCCTACATCCTCATCCACGAAAAGAAAATCTCCAACCTCAAGGACCTGCTGCCCTTGCTCGAAAAAGTCTCCAAGGCCGGCAAGCCCCTGCTGATCCTCGCCGAAGACGTAGAAGGCGAAGCCCTGGCCACCCTGGTGGTCAACAAAATCCGCGGCACCTTGCAAATTGCCGCCGTCAAAGCCCCCGGCTACGGCGACCGCCGCAAGGAAATGCTCGAAGACATCGCCGTGCTCACCGGCGGCACCGTCATCACCGAAGATTTGGGCATCTCGCTGGAGAGCGTTGAACTGACCGATTTGGGCCAGACCAAGCGCATCTTCATCGAAAAAGAGAACACCACGATCATCGAGGGCACTGGCAAGCAGTCCGAAATCAAAGGCCGCGTGGAGCAGATCCGCCGCCAGATCAGCGAAACCACCTCCGACTACGACCGCGAGAAGTTGCAGGAGCGCCTGGCCAAAATGGCAGGG
>CAXGRO010000629.1:0-3740 GCA_964012055.1 uncultured bacterium | reverse complement strand
CAGGAGATCTATGAAGCCATTGCCATAGAAGACATCCAATGGGCTGCCGATTTGCTGCGCCCGGTCTACGAGGAGAGCGGGGGAGGCGACGGTTATGTGTCGCTGGAGGTGTCGCCGCGTTTGGCCCATGACACCCAGGCCACCATCGACGAAGCCCTGCGCCTGGCCGGCGAGGTGGGGCGCAAGAATTTGATGATAAAGGTGCCGGGCACGCCGGCCGGCGTGCCCGCCGTCGAATACCTCATCGGCGAGGGCGTCAATATCAACATCACCCTGCTCTTTGCCCGCGAGAACTACGAGCAAGTGGCCCAGGCTTATATTGCCGGTTTGGAAAAGCTGGCGGCGCGCGGTGGCGAGGTGGGCGGCGTGGCCAGCGTCGCCAGCTTTTTTATAAGCCGCATCGACACCCTAGTGGACCAGAAAATTGAGGCATGCCTGGACGAGGTGGAGACCGCCGGCGAGCGCCTGGCATTGCGCAGCCTGCAGGGCAAGGTAGCCATAGCCAACGCTAAGATGGCCTACGCCAGCCATAAAGAGATGAGCGCCTCGGAGCGCTGGCAGGAGTTGGCCGCCGCCGGCGCCCGGCCCCAGCGCTTGTTGTGGGCTAGCACCAGCGCCAAAACCCCCGCCTATCGCGACGTGCTCTACGTCGAAGAATTGGTCGGCCCCGACACTGTCAATACCATGCCGCAGGCCACACTGGATGCCTTCCGCGACCACGGCCAGATTCGCGCCGCGCTGGAAGAAAATGTAGAGGAAGCGCGCGACGTGATGGCCGGGTTGGAGGAGTTGGGTTTGTCGATGAAGGAGATCACCGACCAATTGCAAGAGGACGCGGTGCGCCTCTTTGTGGAACCCTTTGACCAATTGCTGGCCGCCATAGAAACACAGCGCGAAGCCGTGCCCAAGCGGGCTTAGAGGCGCAATGAACAATATGTTTATGGCGCCCGAGCGCGTGCCCGATCCCTGCTCTCTGGTAATTTTTGGCGCTTCGGGCGATTTGACGCGGCGCAAACTGGTGCCGGCCATCTGGCATTTGGACCAACAGGGGCGCCTGCCCGACGCCTTTGCCCTGGTGGGGGTGGCGCGGCGTGACTTGGACGACGAGGCGTTCCGCCAGCAGATGGCCGAGGCCCTGGTCGAGTCCGTCGGCGATATCGATCGGCAAGCGCTGGTCACTTTCTTGGCCAAACTTTCTTACATGGTCGGCAGCCCCAACGACCGGGCTACCTATGCGTCGTTGCGCCGGCGCTTGGAACAACTCGATGACGAGCGCGGCACCCAGGGTAACCGCTGTTTCTACTGTTCGGTGCCGCCGCAGGTCTATGGCGACATTGCCGCCCAATTGGGCGAGGCCGGCCTCAATCGCGAAAACAAAGACGGCCAGGGTTGGTCGCGGCTGATTGTAGAAAAACCTTTTGGCGACGATTTTGGGTCGGCCCGCGCCCTCAACGACACCCTGCACGAAACCTTTGCCGAACATCAGATCTACCGCATCGACCACTACCTGGGCAAGGAGACGGTGCAGAATATATTGGTGTTCCGCCTGGCCAATTCGATGTTTGAGCCGCTGTGGAACAGGCGCTATGTGGACCACGTGCAGATCACCGCCGCCGAGAGCGTGGGGGTGGAACACCGCGCCGGCTATTACGACCACTACGGCGCCCTGCGCGACATGATTCAGAACCACTTGCTCCAGGTGCTCTGCGTCATTGCCATGGAGCCGCCCTCTTCCTTTGACGCCGAGAGCGTGCGCCTGGAAAAACTCAAAGTGCTCAAGGCCGTCCGCCCCTTTAGCATTGGCCAGGTCGACCAATTTGCCGTGCGCGGCCAATACGCCGCCGGCGAACTCGACGGCCAGAGCGCAGTGGGTTATTTGGACGAACCCGACGTGGCACCCAATTCGCACACCGAGACCTTTGCGGCGGTAAAGATCACCATTGACAATTGGCGCTGGCAGGGCGTGCCCTTCTACGTGCGCACGGGCAAGCGCTTGGCCCGGCGCGCCAGCGCCGTGACCTTGCAATTCCACCAGCCGCCCCACATGATTTTCCAGGACAGCGATCACCTAAAGCCCAGTACCCTTACCATTCGCATTCAGCCGGAGGAGGGCATTTCGCTCTCTTTTAGCGGCAAGATACCCGGCCCGGATGTGAATTTGGGCACGGTGAAGATGGACTTTTCCTATGCCGACACCTTTGGCGGCCGCAGCCCCGAAGCCTACGAAACGTTGTTGTTAGATTGTTTTTTAGGCGACGGCACCCTGTATTCGAGCAGCGATTGGATTGAAAAATCGTGGGATTTGCTCACGCCCATTATAGAGGCCTGGGACTCCAAGTCTGCGGGGCGCATGCCTACTTACCCGTCCGGCAGTTGGGGTCCCAAGGAAGCGGATGGTTTGTTCGACGAGGATTGGATGCGATGGGAGGAGCCGTGATTCTGGCCGGCGATGTGGGCGGCACCAAGACGTATCTGGCTTTTTTTGATTCGTTGGAAGGCGGTTTTAAACCGTTTGCGCAAGCCCGTTATTCCACCCCCCATTTTGCCGATTTGGGCGCTTTGCTGGCGGCGTTTGTAGAGGAGGCCGGCCGCCGGCCGCAGCGCGTGGTGCTGGGCGTGCCCGGCGCGGTGCGCCAGGTGCCCATACAGGCGGTAAACTTGCCCTGGACCATCGACCCGGCCGATTTGCAGCGGGCGCTGGATTTGCAAGACGTCCACCTGCTCAACGACCTGCAGGCGACTTCTTACGGCACCCAGCTTTTGCAAGATGAGGATGTGGTGGTGCTCAACGAGGGCGTCGCCGATACAGAGGGTAACGTTGCCGTAATCGCCGCCGGCACGGGGTTGGGCGAGGGCGGCTTGTGCTGGGACGGGGCGCGCTACGTGGCCGTCGCCTCGGAGGGCGGCCACGCCGACTTTGCGCCCGCCGACGCGCTGCAAACTGAACTATGGCACTACCTGCAAGAGCGCTTTGGCCACGTCAGTTGGGAGCGGCTGGTGTCGGGCCCCGGCCTGGCGCATCTATACGATTTTTTGCGGGACAGCGGCCGCGGCGTCGAGCAGGAATGGCTGCGCCAGCAATTGCAAGAAGGCGATCGCTCAGACGCCATTGCCCAGGCGGCGTTGCAGGGGCGCTGTGCGCTGGCGGCGGCGGCGCTGGATTTGTTCGTCGATTTATACGGAGCCGAGACGGGAAACTTGGCGCTAAAATTAATCGCTACCGGCGGCGTATTTGTGGGCGGCGGCATTGCGCCCAAAATTCTCGATAAGTTGCAGCAAGGGCGGTTTATGCAGGCCTTTTTGGCCAAGGGGCGCATGCGCGAAGTGTTACGCGAGGTGCCGGTAAAGGTGGTACTCAATGACAAGACGGGACTTATGGGTGCGGCCTATTGGGGGTCGCAGCTAGAGAAGGGATAAGACGATGGTTGGACGCGAGTTGATCAAGCGGGCGGAGAAGATACGCCTGGTGTTAATGGATGTGGACGGGGTGTGGACCGACGGCACCCTCTACTACGCTCCCGACGGCGGCGAAGTGGCGGAGTTCAAGGGGGTAAACGCGCAGGACGGCATGGGGCTGCGTTGGGCCCACGCGGCGGGAATTAAGACGGGCCTGATCAGCGGTCGCTCGGCGCCGGGCGTCACGCACCGGGCCAAGATGCTGGGAGTGACCTATATCTACCAGGAATACCTGGAGAAAATTCCGCCCTACGAAGAAATTTGCCAAGACGCCGGCGTGGGCG
>CAXGRO010000628.1:0-3740 GCA_964012055.1 uncultured bacterium | reverse complement strand
CGCCACACCCTCACCTTTTTACAAAACCTCAACGACGAGAGTTTAACGCGCGACAACGCGCCGTCCGGCATTCTCAAATTTTTCCGGTCCCAGGCGCGCACTGCCCAACTGCGCCCCGGCTTTTCGCGTTTTATCGACCAATTTTCCTACGACCTGTGCCGCAGTGTGGTCATTACCCAGGTAGTTAAAGCGCGCAAAGTTTGCCTGAGCCAGATACTCAAACTGCTCAGCGAAGGCCGCACCACCTTGGACCACTTTTGCCAGCTGGCCTGCAAAGTGCCCGAAGAGGTCCCCTACGCCGCCGCGGTGCGCGCCTTTTTGCAACCCGAAGAAGATAGTTCAAAACGCACCCCGGCGCGTTACCTAGAGCAATTTCGCCAGGCGTTAAGTAAGATTTACCAGGTTGAAACAGATATTTCGCCTAAATTGCGCACCCGCCGGCTGCAAGCCATCGAAGCATATGATCCCTTTAAGGTGGCCATTCCCTCTGTAGAAGAGACCGAACACCTGGCCCAGCATTTGCAAATTCAGCGCAACAGTACCGTTCACAACAACGGCAGTGGGACGACTCCACCTACAGCCTCTTACCCCGCCCCTGTGTCCACGCCGTCGGCAGTGGGCAAAATCGCCAGTGCACCAGCGGCAAAAGGTGCTGTCACAACACGCGCTCTTGCCGCCGACTTGCCCGCCCCCGCTGCGAACCAAACCCCTGCCGGCTAGGCCACTGCCCCATCAGACCCGGCGCAGACAACAACCGAAGCCGCAACGCCTGTAGAAGTGGACGCCGCCGCCATTTTGCCCTTGGTACAGCCCAGCGCCGAAGGATTTAGCGACCAGGCCCGGTGCATCTCCCAGTGGCTCAACTCCATCGAGACGGGCAACCAGGTTGGTGTGGACCCTCTTCCTCGATCCCACCGCCGACCTCAAAGGCCTGGCAGGCGCCATGCGGCAATTGAGCACGGCCAAAGGCAGCACCTACGAAGCCTATGCCGCCCTGTGGCAAATAAGCCACCACCTGCCGCTTAAAGATATGCTCGATACGGCACGGCAGACCATTAAAGAGACGGCCATAAGCGTGCAGGCCCAAACTTTTATCAACCACGTGGGCAACCCGCGGCGCAACGCCACGCCGGACGACCGCCGCGTTTTACCCCTAAAAAATATCCTCGACCACGCCGCCGCTGCCCTGCTGCACCTGGAGACCATCAAAGCCAACAGCGAGTTGCACCAAAACCAGCCCGAAAACTACAACGAACAAGCCGTTGTGTTCTACTGCGAAAAAATACTCGCCCCGGCGCTGGCGCGCGCCGACCAGGACCAATTGCGCCTGGCGCGCGCTTGTGCCGACCAAGACACTGCGGCGCTGCTGGAATTTGCCGCACCGAAGGCTTTGGCGACGAGGTCGTAGATGCTTGCCGCAACTACGTATCGCAGCTTCTGGAAGGTGAGCATATCGAATCACTGGACGCACTGCAAACGTTCTTTGCGGCTCAGCCTTTTGCCCTCGACGCCGAGCCCCAGCCCCCGGGCGCCACTTTTCCAGAAGCCGAACGCAGCGCCTCGGGACTGGGCGAAATTTTCGACGCCATCCGCGATCACATTTTCACCCAGGTCTGGGACTATCTGAAACCGGTCCACAACCCGCCCCACGTGTTGCACCGCCTCAAGCACCTGCTGGGCGAAATGCTGCTGGCCGACCTGCCGCTGCCGGCCGACCGGCGGCACCAGGAAAACCCGCGATTCCCCCTGGAGGTCGTCAGCCTGGGCAAACTCAACCAAGACGGCAACCTCAAAAACCTATTTGTGCGCCTGCGCCAGGACGGCCAGATCTACTTTGTTGAAGACTTTGAAGACGGCACCTACGTCAACCTCTTTGAATTGCGCGAATACCCCCCCAGCCGGGTGCATGCCAACGCCCAAAAGAAAGAAGCCGAAGAGGGCGAAGCCGAACTGCAAACGGGCCGCAAATACCTCTTCACCGTCGGGCGCACCAACCAACTCTTTGGCAGTTCGCCCAACGACGTCCTATAGCACTGCCTCAAGAAAGACAACGGCGCCCCCGCCGTCTATTCGATCTTCTAGCGCAACTCCACGTCTTCCACATCGGGCACCGGCAAGGCGTCCTCATGACGCGGCCGCACCGCCCTCCCCCAGGCCGTCAACACTTCCAAATCGCGTTGCAGTCGGGTGCTCTCATCCAGCACCGCCTCCGGGTCCCAATCGCGGTATAGCCTTTCGAGTAGCTCATCGCGTATCGGCGCCGCAGCTTCTTCCCCGCCCAAATCGTTCAGTTCATCAGGATCTTCGTCCAAATTGTAGAGAACGGGCGGTGTATCGTCGTGGTATTTGTACAGTTTCCACGGACCGCGACGGACCATGCGCGAAGGCACCGGGTCGCGCTGCGCACCGTGTTCACTAAAGGTCTCGCCGCTGCGGCGCTCGTCCGCTCGCCCCTGCCACACCTGCCACAGCGATTGCCCGTCGCTTGCCGGCAGAGGCGGGACGCCGGCCATTTCGGTAAGGGTGGCCCCTAGGTCGACTAGATTGCAGATCTCCGCGCTGCGGCTCGCCGCCGACACCACGCCGGGCAAGCGCGCCAGCATGGGCACGCCCACAGAACCTTCGTAGTAATTGCTCTTCCACCAACAGCCGTGTTCGCCGGCCATTTCCCCGTGGTCGCTGCAGTAGATCACCAAGGTGTTGTCGCTCAGACCTGTTTCGTCCAGTTTTTCCAGCACTTTGCCCACCTGCGCGTCAAAGTATTCACACAGGGCAAAATAGGCCGCCCGCGCCACTCGAATGCGCTCGGCCAGCAGCGGCTCTTGGAGGCCGCGATCCCGCTTAAAACGCGTCACGACCGCCGGCTCGCGCGCCAGTTCTGCTGCCGTGGGCTGGGGCACGTCGACGCTTTCATAGTAGTAATCGAAGAGTTCGCGCGGCGCCACAAAGGGGCAGTGCGGCAAAACAAAACTCGCCACCGCGGCAAACGGCCGCTGTGCCGCGGCCTGCGATTTTTCTTCCAGGTAATCACAAGCCGCTGCCGCCACCATTTCGTCAAAAGCCTGGTAGCTGGTCCGCCCCACCCCGGCCAATTCGACTGCAACGCGCGTTTGCCCCGAAGTGTCGACCGGAATCTGTTGAAAGTGTTTTGCTCCCAGCGTGGGCGCCCCCGGAAAAGTGGCGCTGTACTCACCTATGGGACGGCATTCAAAGCCGTGGCGCTGGTCCGCTCCCACAAAGTGCATGCGCCCGATCAGTGCTGTTTCGTAGCCGGCCGCGCCCATGGCGTGGGCCCAGGTGGGAATGGCCGAACTGAGGACGTGGTTATTTCCCCACACTTTATTGGCACTGGGATAACGCGTGGTCATAAACGACATGCGGCTTGGCACGCAGAGGGGGCTCGCCGTATAGCAACTATCCATGACCATGCCCGCCGCCGCCAAGCGATCCAGGTGCGGGGTGCGCACCAAATTGTTGCCGTAACACCCCAGGTAGTGTTTGCTGTGCTGATCGGACATGATGATAAGCACGTTGGGCGACGCCATAATTTCTCCTCGCTGTCTGGCACAAATGTGATTTCTTCACAGAAATGTGCTCTAATTAACGCCAAATTGTATCTCAAAAGTTGTAAAATGGCATTTGAACGTCAAATTTCTGCTGCAAATAGCACCTTAAGCAATAAGTAAACCCACCATATGTCGCGAACTAAAAATACCCATGCAAAATCGCAGATGTGAATT
>CAXGRO010000627.1:0-3747 GCA_964012055.1 uncultured bacterium | reverse complement strand
GCGCAACAGCGAGGCGTTCATTCAGATCGCGATGATTCATCTCTTACTCAAAAGATGCGCGAAGAACGCGCAATTTTAAGACGGCTTCTTAGGAGTCTTGTGTTGGTTCTGGTGGGACCACCCCCCGAAGACCGTCCAAGATCTCGTCGACATCTAGAAAACAAAATAATTCGCAAATCGAGTTTTATGCAGTCTATGGCAATTACAAATCTCCGTCGAGGGCGATTATGTTGGGATTGCTGATCCGCAAAGAGATACTGGCGCACCTGCTCAGTTACCGATTTTTGCTGACGCTGGGGTTGTTCTTTGTCTTGGTGGTCAGTTCCGTACAGGTTATCGCCTTTAATTACGAGCGCCAGGTCAAGAGTTATGCCGAGGGCAGGCGGGCGCAGGAAGAGAAACTGAAGGAATCCACCAATTTTCGCAGCCTGAACTGGACCGGGGTGCAAATGGAGAAGCCGCCCAACGCCTTGAGCGTGTTTGCCATGGGGCTAGAAAAGGAAATGGCGCGGTCGGTGCTGGTTTCTGGATGGCGCGAGGCCAAATTGGGGCGCAGCAAATACGCCAACCCGCTCTACGTGCTGTTCAGCGCGCCCGACTTGCTCTACATCATCAATATCGTCGGCAGTTTATTGGCCCTGCTCTTTGCTTTTGACGCGGTGTGCGGCGAGCAAGAGGAGGGCACGCTTATGTTGATGATGGCCAATGCGGTGCCGCGGCACATTGTTTTGCTGGCCAAGTGGATTGGCGGTTATCTCGTTCTAGTTTTGTCCTTTATGGTGTCTATTTTATTTGCCGTGTTCTTGGCCCAATTAACAACTGCTCTGAGCTTTACCGAGGCGGAGTGGTCGGCGTTTGCCGGCATGCTGGGGGTGGCGGCGCTCTATATGTCGGTATTTTTTGCGCTGGGCTTGATGATTTCTACCCTTACTCACCGTTCGTCGACCTCGCTAGTATTGAGTTTTCTCGTCTGGGTGCTGCTGGTGCTGGTCGTTCCCAATACGGCGCCCATTGTGGCGCGTGCGGCGGCGGCGGTGCCGTCGGCGGGGGTGATCGCCAGCCAGCGCGAGGCCATCCAGCGCGAGGTGTGGCAGGAGATGCGGCAGCGCATGCGCCAGGCGAGCGGCGACGAGCGGCGGCAATTGCGCGACGAGGCGCGCCAGCGCATCGGCAGCGAGACGGACAAATTGCTGGCCGACTATTTGGAGAAGATCGACGCGCAGATCGAAACCAGCATTTTGCTGGCGCGCGTGTCGCCTTCGGCCAATTACGTCTACGCCACCGCCGGTTTGGCCGGCAGCGGACTCAACGACTTTTCGGTCCTGCGCGAGTACGTCAAGCGCTACCGGGACGAGTTCGTCGAATGGACTCGGGAGGAGCAGCGGCGGCGCAACCGCGAGGCCGAGAACGCCAGCGACCCCAACGAGCGCCAGGAAATTCGCGACGCGCCAGTGGACCCGGACGACTTGCCAAAATATGCGCCGCCGCGCGGCAGCTTGGGGCACGTGCTGGTGGCGGCGCAAACCGACTTACTCGTCTTGATAATGCTCAATGTAGTGTTTTTTTTGGGCGCTTACATGAAGTTTTTGCGCTACGATTTGATGGAATAGGGAGGCGCTTGCCGTGCTGTGGACTATGATACGCAAGGAGTGGGTCAACAACCTGCTGGAGTTGCGCTTTTTGGTGTGCGCCACCCTCTGCATTTTTTTGGCCGTGGTGAGCGTATTTGTGCTGCGCGCCGATTTGGCGGCCAAGCGCGCCGATTTTAACACCAACCGCGAGATCTACCGCAAGCAGGCGGAAGAGTACGACGGCTATAGCGATTTGCAGCAGCAGGGCATACGCATCGACCGGCCGCCGCAAAATTTCCAGGTGTTGTTCTACGGCATGGAAAAAACGCTCGACCGCACGGCGGTGATTTCGGGCGATTACCTGCCGGGTTTTGAGGGCGATCTCAACACCAATCCGGTGGTGCTGATGTTTCCGGTGGCCGATTTGCTCTTTGTGGTGGGCGTGGTATTGAGTTTGCTGGCGTTTTTTATTTCTTACGACGCCGTGGTCGGCGAGCGCGAGAGCGGCACGTTGAAGTTGTTGCTGTCTTATTCGGTGCCGCGCGACGTGGTAATTTTGGCCAAGTGGGTCGGCGGCTATATGAGCTTGGCCCTGCCTTTTTTGGCGGCCATGGGGTTGAGCGCCTTGCTGGTGGGGCTTTCTGGCGAAGTGCATTTTACGGGTCAGGATTGGGAGGCTTTTCTGGTTTCGGGTTTGGTTTCGCTGCTCTTGATCGCGGTGATGTTTTCCATTGGCCTCTTTGTTTCGGTGCGGGCGCGGCGCTCCGCCACCGCCATTTTGAGTTTGCTATCTCTGTGGGTGCTGCTGGCCCTGGTGGTGCCCAACGGCGGGCCCTTTGTGGCCGAGATTTTTTCGCCGGTGCCGGACGTGGGCGCGGTAGAGCGCCAGATTGCCGAGCGCACCAAGGCGGCCAGCGACGATTTTCGCGGCATGTTCCGCGGTATGCGCCGTCGCATGCGCAATATGAGCCAGGAGGAGCGGGCGGCGTTTTTCCAAGAAGTGCAGCAGAAGCGCGCTGAGTTGCGCCGCACGGTCAACGAGGTCAGCGAGGAAGTCATCAGGGATTTTGAGCAGCGCCTGCGGCGGCAGATCGACGTGGCGCGCACTCTGACGCGTCTGTCGCCGGTGGCTTCTTATGCTTACGCCAACACCGACATCGGCGAGACCGGGGTGCGGCACCAGCGCAACTTGGTCAACGGGTTGCGCGCCTACCAGCGGGAGTTCGCTCGCTATGTGGAGAACAAGATTGAGCAAGAAGGCGGCGGCGGCAGTTTTTTTGACGGCGGCCAGGGCGGGGAATACGACATTGAGGACATGCCGGTTTTTGCCCACCGCGCCGAGCAGTTGGAAGGGCGGCTAGCCTCGCGAACCACGGACGTGCTTTTGCTGGTCGTTTTTTCGGTGCTCTTTTTTATGGGGGCTTTTATTTCGTTTGTGCGAATGGACATCACTTAGGAGGTAAGGAGATGCGACAGATTTTTGTTTGGGGGCTGTTGGCGGTTATGGGGTTAATGATCTACGTTCAAGCTCAGGGCGGCGAGGGCAGGGGGCGCGGCGGTATGCGGGCGCTGTTTTTTGAAGGGGAGTGGGCGATGATTTGTTTTGAATTACAGGTCGAAGGGAAACAACTCGACGACTTGCGGCGCGCTTACCAGGAGGCCTGGGAGGCGCGCAAATTGTTGCTGGAAGATATGAGTGCCGGCGTGGTCGACCGCCAGCTCATGCGCGAGGAAAGCGAACAAATTCGGGCTGGGTTGCAGGCGGCCAAGGACAGCTTGTTGACGGCCGAGCAATTGGAGCAATTGGATAAATTGCGGCAGGCGCAGCGGCAAAATTTTCAGGGGTTTGGCGGCGGGCGTTGATGCGCAATCTGCCACACTTGAGCGGCGCGCAGATGGCCAGATTGGCGTCATCTGCGCGCTTTTATCTTTGTAGATAACAGTTTGCCTGCCATAGTTATCTAATTTTTGGAGGCTGTGCCCGAAGAGGTGGTGATTTTAAGTTCCCAATAAGAGCGTAAATGTATCTTCGTATAAAATGCTTGACAAAGGACACGGAAGAATTCATCGTGAGATGATGATAAAGAGGCAAATTAGTTGATGCCTAACAAAGGAACGGCCCCATGCTGGAAATACTGGACCTGTCGAAACACTACGGCGATGTGCACGCCGTCAA
>CAXGRO010000626.1:0-3756 GCA_964012055.1 uncultured bacterium | reverse complement strand
CTCGCCATCTTATTCGTCGTGGCCGTTGCGCTAATTGTGGCCGATCACTCGCAGCGCGCGGCGCGCCGCAGCGCGCGGCTCCACGCCAGCGCCCTGCGCCCTTTGGCGCCGGTGGCCGTCGAGCAGGTGGGCGCCTTCCAAATTGCCGCCGGCGGGCGCAGTTGGACTTATGTGCAACGCGACAGCAGCTGGCGCTACCCGGCCTACTTTGACGCCTTTGTCCAGAGCAACCGCGTCGACCAATACCTCAAGAGCCTGCTGCAGGCCACCGGCACGGTGGTGGGCAGCGAGCCGGGCGACTGGCAGCACTTTGGCCTGGCGCCCGGGCGGGCCGTAAAGACAGATCTCGTCGACCCCGCCGGGAAGGGGCTTCTCAGCGCCTGGATCGGCCGCGGCGCGCCGGGGCCCGGCGCTGCCGAATCCTACGTCCGCCTGGCCTCCGCCGACACCGTCTACCACCTGCACGCCAACCCCCTTTTGGCCCTGGACAACGCCAACCCGCCCATGCTCGACCGCCGCGTTTTGCCCCAGGTTCTGGCGCGCCGCTCCATCGCCAAAATCACCTTTGAACACCAGGGGCCGCTGCAAACCCTGCGGCGCGTCGAAACGGCCGCCTTTGCCGCCGCGCCCGGTGCGTCGCCCGAAGGCCCCACCTACGCCTGGCTGGCCGCCTTTGCCGCCGCCGAAGACACCGTACTCAACGCCAACGCCTTTGCCTACACCTCCTTCCTCACCCGCCTCATCTACGAAGCACTGCACGACCCGCGCACCCCAAACGCCTTGGTCCCGCTCGTTGGCAAACTGCATCTCGAAGACGACGCCGGCACCGTGGACGTGCTCGAAGTCGGCGGCCCAAACGCCGAGGGCCACACCTATCTGCGCCACGCCACCACCGGCCACCTCTATTCCTTGAGCGCCCCAAAGGCGGCGCTCCTTTTTCCATCCCAAACGGCTCTCACAGACACCTTGCCCGACCCTTCGCCGTACCAGAGCGCCCAACCCTACGGGCCGTCGATGTTCGGCATGTAGTCGTAGTTGTCGCTAGTCCAAAATTCAGCGCCGGTCTAAACGACAAAATCTTCGACCCATAATACCTCCTCTGTCCACTCCATTTACTTGACTTTACCTCGACCCTTTTATAGCTTGGCCATAATACTTTACCTCTTAAAGAAACTCAACTAAGCTATGAGGGGGAGGCCACAGTGAGGCCGCCCCCTCGCTCGCGCCGCACACATACCAGCCAATGATCATCGACGTCCACAGCCACGCCTGGCAATACCCCGACCATTTCACCGACGACTTCTGCCGCCAGGCCGCCCACGCCAAAGGCGGCGAGGAACTCGACCTCACCATCACCCACGAGCAATACCGCACCGGCGCCAGCCAATGCGACAAAACCATCGTCTTTGGCGGCAAAGCCCACCTCTCTGGCCTGTGGGTGGACGACGCCTACGTCGCCCGCTACGCCGCCGCCCATCCCGACTACTACATTCCCTTCCTCTCCCTCGACCCCACGCGGGAGGGCTGGGAAGAGGAAATGCACTACGGCCACCAGCAATTGGGCATGCGCGGCATCAAACTGCTTTCCATGTACGCCGGCTTCTACCCCCACGACGAAAAACTCGATCCGCTGTGGCGCTACGCCTCCACCCACCAGCTGCCCGTGCTGCTGCACACCGGCACCACCTTTGTCGCCCAGGCCCCGCTCGACTGCACCCTGCCGCGCCACCTCGACACGGTGGCCGCCCGCTTTCCCGATGTCAAAATCATCATGGCCCACCTCAGCCACCCCTACGAGGGCGAGTGCGTTGTGGTCATCCGCAAACACCCCAATGTCTACGCCGACATAAGCGCCCTGCACTACCGCCCCTTCCAGCTCTACCACAGCCTCATGCTGGTGCAGGAGTACGGCGTGTGGCACAAACTGCTCTTTGGCAGCGACTACCCCTTTACTACGGTCGACGCTTCCATCGAAGGACTCTTTGGGCTCAATAAAATGCTGGACGGCACCGCCCTGCCGCGCCTCAAAGAAACAGAGATCGAAGCGCTCATCCAGCGCGATAGCCTGGATATTCTCGGACTCTGAGCCATGCAAGCCGCGCAGTTTGAACTGCACGCCGAACTCGAAGAAAAACACTGGTGGTTTTGCGGCCGGCGCCGCATCATGCGCCGGCTGGTAGAGCAGGTCCTACTCGACCCCCGAAATACCGTAATCGACATAGGCTGCGGCACCGGCGGCAACATCGCCGCGCTGGCAACGCAATACCAATGTATTGGCATCGACCAATCGGCGGAGGGTATAGCGTTTGCCCGTCAGCGCTTTGCCGGCGTCGATTTTATCTGCGGCTCGCTGTCCCTCGAGTTGCCGCCACGCCACGGCCCCCGCCTATTTCTGCTCATGGACGTCATCGAGCACATAGAAGAAGACAAAACTTTCCTCTCCCAGGTGGTCGACGCGATGGAACCCGACGACCACCTCTTGCTCACCGTGCCGGCGGACATGTCGCTGTGGAGCGAACACGACGTGAGCTTTGGCCACTACCGGCGCTACGACATCGACCAATTGCAAACACTCTGGACAGACTTGCCGCTGGAGCAGCGCCTGCTGTCCTATTTCAACACCCGCCTCTACCCCGCTGTAAAACTCATCCGCGCCCTCAGCCGCCTGCGGGGACAATCCTGGGGCGATTCCGGCACCGACCTAAAAATGCCAGCGCCGCCCGTGAACAGCTTACTAGAACGCCTCTTTAGCGGCGAGGCCACGCGGCTCATCGCCCAGCTGCAAAACAACCGCAAGCGCGGCTACAAGCGCGGCGTCAGCCTCATCGCGCTCCTGCGCAAAACAGCGCGGCAAATCTAATATGCCGCAAGCGCTCATCGTCGTCCCCTGCTACAACGAAGCCCGGCGCCTCGACGTCGCCGCTTTTTGCGCCTTTGCGGAGCGCACTAGCAGCGCCGTCCAATTGCTCTTTGTCGACGACGGCAGCACCGACGACACGCCCACAATACTGCAAGACTTGCAGCGCCAATACCCGCGCCAAATCGAAGTCCTCCCCCTGTCGCAAAACCAGGGCAAGGCCGAGGCCGTGCGCCAGGGATTTTTATGGGCCTCGTCAAAGCAAATCGACTTTGTCGGCTTTTGGGACGCCGACCTGGCAACGCCCCTGGAGGCCATTGTCGACTTCTGCCGTCTGCTCGAAGAAAACGCCAATATCGACGCCGTCTTCGGCTCCAGAGTGCAATTGCTCGGCCGCTCAATCGAGCGCAGCGCAGCGCGCCACTACCTGGGCCGCGTCTTCGCCACCACTGTGTCGCTGGTCCTGGGGCTCAAAGTGTACGACACCCAGTGCGGCGCCAAGCTCTTCAGGGCACACCCCAGCACCTTTGCCCTCTTTGCCGATCCCTTTTCCACCCGCTGGATTTTCGACGTCGAAATCATAGCCATGATGATACGGCAACAGCAGCAGGAGACAGCCCGTTCCGCCGCCGACAGAATCTACGAGTACCCGCTGGCGCACTGGCGCGACGTCCAGGAATCAAAATTAAAACCGACCGATTTCCTCAAAGCGGCGTACGAACTACTCCACATCCGGTCAAAATACCTCAGATAGCTTACTATCTCCGTTGGACCTACCTCTTAGGCTTACTGAAACCAGCGCAGTTAACACACATACGTCCGCCGGCGCCTGGGGAGGACGGTCTTGCCGGCGGTGCTTTGTGGGGGCGGACGCCGGGGGCAAGGGCGGCCGGGACTCA
>CAXGRO010000625.1:0-3758 GCA_964012055.1 uncultured bacterium | reverse complement strand
TCGACATGACCACCACGGTGGTGGCCGAGGGCAAGGTGCGGGTCAAGCGCAACCGCAACGAGCCGACGCCCGACGGCTGGCTGCTCGACGCGTCGGGCCAGCCCACCAACGACCCCAACGTGCTCTACAGCGAGCCGCGCGGCAGCATTTTGCCGCTGGGCGGCGAGGCGGCCGGTCACAAGGGCTACGGGCTCAACGTCGCCATCGAATTGCTGGCCGGCGCCCTGAGCGGCTCGGGCTGCGTGGGCACGGAGCAGCAAACGAGCAACGGCGTTTTGCTGATTGCGCTCAACGTGGGGCGTTTTAGACCTATTGAGGAGTTTTACAAGGAGATTGACGATTTTGTGGCTTTTGCCAAGTCGTCGCCTACGGCCGAGGGGTTTGACGAGATTTTGATGCCCGGGGAGTTTGAGGTGCGGGTGCGGGAGGAGCGCGAGAAGACGGGGGTTTTTGTGGAGGAGGAGACGTGGCAGCAGATTGTGGAGTGGGGGAGGAAATTAGGGTGTGAGATCAAAGAGGAAAGCGCGTGAAATTAGGGGATGAATTGGCGTATGTGAGCGCCGCGGAGTTGGCGGGGCGGATTCGCCGGCGCGAGTTGTCGCCGGTGGAGGTGGTGGAGGCGGCTATCGGGCGTGTGGAAGAGCGCAATTCGAGTTTAAATGCGTTTATATATTTGGGGTTTGAGGAGGCGCGGCAGCGGGCGCAAGAGGCGGAGCGGGCGCTGCTAGCCGGCGAGGAAGTGGGGCCGTTGCACGGGGTGCCGACGGCGATGAAGGATTTGTTTGATTTTAAGCCGGGGTGGGTGAGCACGTTTGGGGGGATACGGGCTTTTAAGGAATTTGTGGTCGATTTTTATTGCGTCTTTGCGGAGCGCATGGAAAAGGCCGGGGCTATTTTTCTAGGCAAGACCAACAGTCCGGTCATGGGGTTTAGGGGGACGTGCGACAATTATTTATTTGGGGCGACGCGCAATCCGTTTGATCTGGTCAAGAACACGGGCGGTTCGTCCGGGGGCAGCGCCGCGGCGGTGGCGGACGGACTGGTGCCCATTGCCGAGGGCACGGACGGTGGAGGGTCCATTCGCATACCGGCGGCGTGGTGCAATGTGTATGGTTATAAGGCTTCGTGGGGGCGCATCCCCTTTGTGATTAGACCCAATGCGTTTGGCGCCGACGCACCCTTCCTCTTTGAGGGGCCGTTGACGCGGACGGTGGAGGACGCCGCGCTGGCGCTGGGGGCGCTGGCCGGCTACGACGCGCGCGACCCGTATAGCGTTGACGAGGAGGTCGATTTTGCGGCGGCGCTGCGGCGTCCCATCGAAGGTTGGAAGATCGCCTACAGTGCGGATCTGGACGTGTATCCGGTGGAGGCGGGGGTGGTAGAGGTGGTGGGCAAGGCGGTGGAGGCGTTTGCCGAAGCCGGGGCCCACGTCGAAGAAGTGAACCTAGGCTTAAAGCGCTCGCAGCGCGAGTTGAGCGATTTGTGGTGCCGGCTCATCACGCCCATTGGGGTGCTGACGTTCGAGAACTTCAAAGCGCAGGGTATTGATCTACTGAAAGACCACAGGGAGGATTTGCCACCACAGTACCTGGAATGTGTGGAGAAGGGGTATCAGATGTCGGCCCTCGATTTTTATCGGGATCAGGAGATGCGCAGCGAAGTGTACGATGCGCTGCAGGCGGTTTTTGCCGATTACGATCTACTGGTGACTCCCACTTTGGCCTGCATGCCGGTGGACAACGCCGACGACGGCGATACGGTGGGGCCTAGCCAGATCAACGGGGAAGAAGTCGATCCCCTGATCGGCTGGTGCCTGACCTACTTCACCAATTTCTCGGGTCACCCTTCGGCTTCGATCCCGGCGGGCCTGGCGCAGGGCAAGTGGCCGGTGGGCATGCAACTCATCGGGCGGCGCTACGCCGACGCCGACGTACTGACCGCCAGCGCTGTTTTCGAACAGTTGCGCCCCTGGAAAGAAGCCTACCAGATTTGCCGCGACCGACCGCTACAACCCAGGTAGTCTTACCCCACTTAATACGTAGCTTTTAATGACCCAGCGTAGCTAACCATCCAAATGTCATCGGTGCCAGGGGGCAGGGGGTTTGCCGGCGGCGGTTTGTGGGGTAGCGGCCGGGGACAAGGGCGGCCGGGATTCACAGCCCGCAGGGCTGTGGGGGAGTGGTGCCGGGCAGGCCACCCGTGGGACTCACAAACCGCCATAGGCAAGGCCCCTGCCCCCTGGCACCACTAGCCCAACGTCAACTCCACCCAACCAAATAACCAGCAAGCAAAATTAAATACTGCTCAAAACAGCCTCAAAAGCCCCCACAATCTTATCCGCTTCGGCCTCGGTGAGAATTAACGGCGGGGACAGGAAAAGTATACTCTCCGGTCCGGGTATAACGTGACTCATCTTGCCCACCAGCACCCCCTCGGAACGCAGGCCACCCTGCACCTGGGCGGTGCGCTCGGCGTCGAGCAACTCGCCGTCTTCGCCGATCAATTCCACCGCGATCATCAGCCCCTTGCCACGCACCTCGCCGAGCAAGGGTGAATCCAACGCTTGCAGCTTGCCCAGTAGATAAGCGCCGACCTGGGCTGAGTTGTCGCAGAGGTTGTCGCGTTCTAGAATTTCTAGGTTGGCCAGGGCGGCGGCGCAGCAGACGGGGTGGCCACCGTAGGTGGAAACCTGGGCCAGTTCGCGCTTCTCTTGCGGGTCGCCGAGAAAGGTTTCGAAAATTTCGGGGGTGACGGCGCAGGCTCCCAGCGGCAGGTAGCCGCTGCTGACGCCCTTGGCCATGGTTAAGATGTCGGGCACCACGTCCCAGTGCTGGCAGGCGAAGAGTTTGCCGGTGCGGCCAAAGCCGGTGATAACTTCGTCGAGAATGAGCAGGACACCGTATTGATCGCAGATCTGGCGCAGCCGCGGCAGGTATTCGTCGGGCGGTACAATGACGCCGCCGCCGCCGATGATGGGTTCGACGATGACGGCGGCCACCGAAGAGGGGTCTTCGCGGCGGATGACCTCTTCTATTTCCTCAACGCAACCGATGCCGCAGGAGGGGTATTCTAGCTTGAGGGGGCAGCGGTAACAGTAGGGCGGGTCGACGTGCATGAAGCCGGGGACCAGGGGCTCAAATTTGACGCGGCGGCCGGTTTGGCCGGTGGCCGACATGGCGCCAAAGGTGAAGCCGTGGTAGCCCTGGTAGCGGGCGATAATTTTGTGGCGGTTTTCGCCGGGGTGTTTTTGGCGCCCGTACTGGCGGGCGATTTTAAAGGCGGTCTCGTTGGCTTCGGAGCCGCTGTTGCTGTAGAAGATGTGCCGCAGATCGCCGGGCAAAAGTTGGGCCAGTTTGGCGGCCAATTGGGTGGCGGGCACGTTGATTTGCGAGTGGGGGTAGAAGGAGAGCTTGTTCATTTGCTCTTGCACGGCCTGGGTGATTTCTTGGCGGCCGTAGCCCACGTTTACGTTCCACAGGCCGGCGTAGGCGTCTATGTAGGTGTTGCCTTCGGCATCTGTGAGAGTGGTGCCGTCTCCCTGTTCTATGACCAGGAGGTCGCGGTTTTCCAGTTGCTGGTGTTGGAGGAGGGGGTGCCATACGTGGGCGCGGTCTTGGACGCGCAGGTCTTGGACGTTCATGAGGGGCCTTTCTGGTGCGTTTTTTGGTTTTGTCGGGGACGGTCGGTGGGGGGGCTTGCCTCTGGCGGTTTGTGAGTCCCTCGGGTGGCCTGCCCGGCCCCACTCCCCCACAGCCCTG
>CAXGRO010000624.1:0-3759 GCA_964012055.1 uncultured bacterium | reverse complement strand
ATTGGCGGCAGCATTACAACACCGACAGGCCCCATAGTCGACTGGGCTATCTCAGGCCGGAAGAGTTTATACAAACCAAAATACTCACACCCTAGCTATGCCAATTCTTAGGTCCCGCTCACTCTTCATAAAGAGATTTAAAAAAATGACCAAAAGGGCATTTAAAGAAGAAAGAAGTCTTTTTGAAAGATATCTAAGAGCGTAGGGATTACCCCTAAAATGTTAGGTTACGATATATCGGATCCGACTTGGGAAATGACACTCCATCCCTTCCCTTTATAAGACCTGATATCTTATAAAGAATATACTTTGATCAGAATCCGAAAAAACTCACTCAGACCGAAATAATTTCGCGCCAATCGCAACTTGCCTTCCAGTCCAATATCGAGCGGATCTTTGCTGTTGAGAAGAGCGTGGCATTGGGTGCTTCGAGTTGGGGGATATCAAAATCCTTATAGCCATATTTTTGCAATAGATCAGCCGAATTTGCCTCCTGGTGTACGTTCTCTGCGGCCAGGTTAAAGACTTCGGCGCCCTGGTGGTCCGACTCCAGCCAGGCGGTGCAAGCGGTGGCCACGTCGCGGGCGTCGACGTAGGACCAGAGGCAGTCGTGGCCCAACTCTTCGTCTTCGACAAATTGTTTTAGTTTGGCGCGGCCGGTATCGTTGTTGTAAATGATGCGCGACAGGCGGAAGCCGGCAATGGACATGCCGTGCCAGCGGCAATAGTCTTGGGCCAGGCGTTCTAGCAGGAGTTTTGAGCTGCCGTAGATGCCCGGCGGGGCCAGGGGGCTGTCTTCAGTGACCGGCAAGGTGGGGTGTGTTTTAAAATCGCCGTACACCTCTATGCTCGAGGCCCAGGCGATGCGTTTGATGCCCACGTTCTTAGCGGCCTGGAACACGTTAAAACCGGCTACGGTCAGGTGGTGGAAGGCCTCGCTGGTGGAAAACCAGACGTCGGCGGGGGTGCTGCCAAAGTGGACCACTCCGTCCGCCCCGGCAAATACGTCGTTCACCCCTGCCGCCTGGCGCAGATCGAGTTGCACATAGCCCAAGCCGTCGGCGTCGGTCCAGGGATGTAAATCGACGCCCACCACGTCGTAGCCGCTCTGCCGCAGCACATCTATTATTCCAGTTCCCGCCCCGCCCTTTGATCCGGTGACAATAATTCTTTTCATAATTAACCAATAGATAAATATGCACTATCCAACGCGATACTTCTCCACCATTTGCATGTCCAGCGTCACACCCAGCCCCGGCTTTTGCGGCACTTCGTAGTGTCCGTTTTCCAACACTAATCCTTCGTCCAGCATATCGGCCACGCGCGTAAAGGGCAATTCGTCGCACGGCAGGGTCGCATTGGCTATGGTCGCTTGCACGTGCACCGAATACGCCGTCTTGACCCCCGAGCAAAGGCCGCCCATCTGCACCCAGCACGGCACGTCGGCGGCCTCGGCCATGGCGGCCATTTTTTTCACCTGCTGCGCCGGCCCGCTAAAATTGGCCTGGTCGATGGCCTCCATCTTTAAGGCCTGCAACAACACGACCGGATCGTCGGTGTGCAGGGCGATGGGAATGTGCGTCTTTTCCCGCAGCAGCCTGAACCACTCCAGGTGGGTCTTGAGCACCGGGTTTTCAAAGTTGACCACCGTGCCAAACGGCTCCAACTCCTGCGCCAGGCGGGCGGCAATGTGGGGCAGTCGAAATTTCTGATTGGGATCGATGCCCACCGTGTAATCCGGCCCGGCCGCTTCCTTCATCAGCTTCACCGTCTCAACAATGTTCCACGGTCGCGCTTTCAATTTGTGGTTGGTAAACCCCAACCGCGCCCCCACCTCGGCCTCGGCCGCCGTCTCGTGCGGCTCCATGGGCCGCGACCAGTACGAAACCGGCACGTGATCGCGCACTTTCTCGCCAAAGAACCGATACAAAGGCAAACCACACGCCTGGCCCGCAATGTCCAGCAGCGCACAGGCGAACGGGTCGGGCTCGGCCAACGGATCCAGCGCCAGCGGGTCCTGCCCCGTATAAAACGCCGCTTTTTCCTCCAGATAAGACGGACGCAGCGAAACTTCGCCCACCCCCACAATGCCTTCGTCGGTGACGATTCTGCAAATAGCCAGGTTAAAAACTTTTGAGAGATATTTGGCTACCACGGGGATTGGCGGTACTTCCAGCTCGTAGAGTTCGACGTTGTCTATTTTCATGGAGCTCTCTCCGTGTGGTCGTGGGTGACGGTCCCCGAAACTAGCCAAACACCCTATACTAGAACCTCTTTCAACCGCTCAATAACAATATCAATCTCATCCTCAATAAGATGCGCCACCGCAATCCGAATCTTATCCCCTTGCTCCCTGGTCCAAATACAAGGCTTCCCATCCTTGAGCTCCTGAATCACCTCCCCCACCGTCTTCCCTAGCCCCCCTTCATCCACCGTCAACATAACCCCATTGCTCAAACTATTGTCCTCTACATGCCGCTCCATCGCAACATGCGCAACCCCGCTCAACTCCTCCATAATCCTGTCCGCCTTCACCCAGTGCTCCGCAATGCGCGCCTCGTGATCCATTTCGAGCCACTCATTTAGCGCCACCGTCACCGCCACCACCTCCTGCCGGTCCACTTTCAAAGGACGCCCCACCGTATCGTAATCGCCGGTTTCATACCCGATAAAACTGTGCATGAACGCGGCTTCGATCAGATCTTTCTTGCCGGCGATAATGCCCGTCGAATTACAAGCGCTAATATATTTGGCGCCAAACCCCACCAAACTGGCGCCCGACTGCGTGTAGTATTTAAAACGATCGAGCGGGTAGACCTGATAGGCCGCATCGACCATCACCGGAACACCGTGCCGGTCGGCAATCTTCACCAACTCCTCTAAATCCAGAATGGCGGGGTCGTCGTCCCCGGAGGCATAAAAGTGAATACCGGCGGTATTGTCGCCAATAGCTGCTTCCAATTGTTGAGCCGACGTGCCGTTCTCGTCGCCCACCAGAACCAGCTTGCCGCCAAAAACAGTGAGGCAGCGTTCGTAGTGGTAGTGCTGGCGCGCCTGGAAGAGAAACTCGTTGGCGATGCCCGTGGTGTCGGGCAGTTGTTCCATTTTGGCCGGATCGCCCACCGACATGCAAGCGGCCGTGGAAAGGGCCAGCGCAGCGCCGCAGCCGGGCGTGACAAAGGCCGCTTCGGAACCGACGAGTTGGGCTATCGTCTCGCCGGTTCGCAAAAACAGCTCTCGCATTTCCACGTAGTGCCGGTTAGCCGCCACCATGGCCTCCTGCACGGCGGGCGAAACGCGTGAGCCGCCCAATACGGTCTGGTATCCCGAGGCGTTGATGACGGGTACACATCCTAAGTCGCGATAGAGCTGAGCTGGATCCATGACGGTATGGCCTTTCTCTGTTAAAAACCGCTGAACGCGGCTTTAATAAGCGGGTCGGATAAATCGTTCTGGCAAACCACGACATGCACTCCACAGCCGTGGGCACATAATATATAGATTTTTTCAACACCCGGGCGATTTCGTTATTTTAACTTGAAAGGCGCATACGCTTGTAGTACTATATCCGCCTAAAGCGCCACGGCAACCTGGAATTCTCGCCTTAACGGAGATTGTAAAATGACGACAGTAAAATACGACGCCATCGTAATCGACACCGGCCAGTCTGGCCCCTCGCTGGCCGACCGGCTGGCGGAAGAAGGATTGAGCGGGACCTAAGAATTGGCCCAGCTAGGGTGTGAGTATTTTGGTTTGTAT
>CAXGRO010000623.1:0-3763 GCA_964012055.1 uncultured bacterium | reverse complement strand
CTGTCCTGCGGACAGGGCCTTTGGAATCCGCTCTGGGACCGCCCCCTCTCCGGACCTCCGCAGAAGGTGAATTGGCTACGCTAGACTTGTAGTACAACAGTGTTTGAAACGGCATATTTCTACGCCCGCGCCCGATGAGCGGTTTAGGGGGAGTCTCAGAGCGGATTCATTACCCCCGGAGCCGGCCATGGATGGCCGGCGAGAATGAGCGAGAGACTCCCCCTAAACCGCGTCACAGGCCAGCGCCCGTCTTATGCCCTTCCCAAAACAGTTAATACTACAACTTGAGAATCCGCTGCGCATTCTCTCCTATAACCAACCGTTTAGCCTCATCGCTGATATCGGCTGTAATGATCTTGCCCAGTTGTGGACGCGGGTCCATCAAAGGCGTGTCGGAGCCGAATAAGACGCGGTCGGCGCCGGCTTTTTCTACCAGCTCTTCGATGACGCCGGGGGTGCGGAAGGTAGAGCACGTCTCCAGGTAGAAGTTGGGGCAGCGCTGGGCGGCGGCGATGGCCTGGCTGCGGTAGGGTTCGGCGTTGCCGGCGTGGCCGGCGACAAAAATGGCGTTGGGGAAGCGCGGGGCGGCGTTGCCAAACTGCTCGGGGTAGGCGGTGCCGATCAGGTCGCCGCCGGTGTGGGCGATAATTGCCAGCTCGCGGTCGTGGGCGAACTGGTAGACGGGGTCCCAGATGGGGTGGTCTAGCTTGTAGGGGGCGTAGGGGGAGTAGAGCTTGATGGCGCGCAGGTTCAAGACGTTGATGCTGCGTTCTAGCTCGGCGACCATGCCATCGGGCAAGAGCGGCGAGACATAGGCGAAGCCGATGAAGCGGTCGGGGTGGCGGGCGACGAATTGGGCGGTGATGTCGTTGCCGGTGGTGCCGTCGGGATAGAAGATGTTGAAGACGCAGGATCGGTCGATGCCCACCATGTCCATGGAACGCAGCATGGTGGCGGGGTCGTCGTGCATGTCGTAGCAGTCCCAGCGGCCGGTGTGGCCGTGGAAGTCGATGACGGTGGTGCCTTCAATCATGGCGGCCGCTCCTTTCTAAGATGCGCTCCAAATTGCCGGCGCAGTAGGCGGCCAGTTCCGCCTGGCTCAGGCCTATGTGGTGGACGTAGAACAGGGCGGGGCCCATGGCCCAGCGCGGGTAGAAGGAGCCGTAGAGGAAGCGCTCGGCGCCAAATTCCTGTTTGAGCCTTTGCAGGGCGTCGAGGTTTTCAAAGCGGCTTATTTCCATGTGGGTGTTGGGCAGGTGTTTGAGGAAGGGTGGTACTATCAGGGAGTGGGTGTAGTGGGCGCCGACGAAGACGGTGGTCAGGTTGGCAAAGCGCCGCAGGGTTTCCATCAGTTCGGTTGGGGGGATGTCGGCGAAGGATACCCACAGGGGGATGTTTTCGGCGCTCAACCACTCCAGCAGATCGCCAAAAATCCAATCGACAAAAGGCACGCCCCGGGCCTCGGTGCTGAGAAGGCGCACGCTCTGCACCCGGCCGTCGGCGTGCAGCTGGCGCAGTTGTGCCAGCGAGTCGGCGGTGGGGGCGGCCATCCACTGCGGCGTTAGGGCGTCGTTGCCTTCAATCCATTTGTCCAGGGCGTCGTTGCCGTCTATGCCGCTGATGTCCTCGCCGGCGGCGTGGTAGACCAGGGCGCGCTCGACGCCGTGGCGCTGCATTTCTTGCAGCAGCCCGGCCGCGTTGTCAAAGGGCGCCACGGCGTTGTGGCGGTGGCCGACGCCGACGTTGGCGTCAAAAACCGGGACGCTGGCTTTAAAGTTGAGAGATGTCATAGGGTTCCTATTAGCTGAGAGTGACGACGTCGCGCTCGACGATGTCTTTGACGCGGCTCAAGGGGGCGAATTCGATTAACTCGCGCGTTTCGGGCGACAGGCGATCCAATATTTCGTCGGGAAAGGGGAAGGCCAGATTGTCGTCGGTGGCGCCGATGAACTGCGGCACGTAGCGCATTAAAATAAAACGGCGGTCGCGGTCTTGCGGTTGCCACACCTTAACACCGTGGGTGAGCAGTTCGGAGATGATGACCACGTCGCCGGCTTTGGGGGTGAGGTTGAGCACCGCTGAGTGCGGCTCGGGTTCGCTGCCGTCGTCGCCGGGTTTGTAAAAGTCTGGAGGCCGGGCGAACTCGCTCTTGTGCGAGCCGGGCACCACGATCAGGCCGCCGTCGCCGGGGTGGACGTCGGTGAGGTAGAAGAAGCAGACGAAGTAGTCGCAGTAGATGCGGCCGTCGTTGACGTGGTAGCGCGGCGTCTGCGGCCCCCAGCCTTCGCGGGCGCAGTGCAGGGGGCCGAATTGGCGGTCGGCGCAGGTGTTGACGCGCAGGCTGCCGGAGGCAAAGCGCGGTCTGTCGGCGGTCAGCTCTTTGACGATGGGCCAGGTGGAGGGGTGCATGGTGAGTGCTTCGAGGGCTTTGTCAAAGGCAAAGCCGTGGGCGTAGCTGCCGCCGTTGGCGGCAAAGCTGGGCGGCAATTCTTCGGGCGGCGTGTCGATGTAGCGTTGCACGGCGGCCTGGGCGGCGGCCAGTTCGGCGGGGTCGAGGGCGTTGGGCAGGTGCAGATAGCCGGTGGTGTCGAAGAAATAGCGTTGTTCGGGAGTCATCATGGGCGGTTGGGGTGCTGGTCCTTTGATGGAGCCGGGACGGCTCGTTATATTGTGACGGAAAATGTGGAGAAAAAAATTAAAGAATATCTTGGGGGGCTTCAAGAGAGCGTGGGAAGATCAGCTGGGTGGCGTTAATCTTCTGACTTTAGTTAAGCTGGATATGATCTGAGAGATTCTGCAAACTTCACCATGTCAGAGTACTATACCTAATTGAGGCAATAAAAATGGCTAAGGATTTAATGAAATTGTTGGAAGAGGGCACGGTGCTGGGGGACGGCGGCATGTTTCTAGAGGCCAATTGGCGCGGCTACGACGTGCCGGGGATGATCAGCACAAACCCGGAAGCCCTGGAACAGATCCACCGCGATTTTTACAATGCCGGATCGCAGGTGCTGCAGGCGCTGACCTGGTTTACTTCGAGCAACCAGTTGGAGGCGCGCTACGGCTGGAAAGACCGCATGGAAGACATTAACCGGGCGGCGATTGAGGCGGCCAAGAAGGCGTGCGACGGCAACGCCCCGGTGGGGGGGTGTTTGGTGTCGACGATGACGGGCTCGTGGCTGGGGGAGTCGGTATTTGTGCCGGACGACCCGTCGTCTTACCCGCGGGCGCAGGCGGAGTGGGAGGAGCAGATCGCCATTTTGGTGGATGCCGGCGCCGACTTTTTGATTCCCGAGACGTTTTTTCGGCTCGACGAGACGGTCCTGTGTGTGCAGAGCTGCAAGAAAACAAATTTGCCGGTGATGGCGTTGCTGGGCATCGGCAGCGAGAAGGCGACGCAGGACGGGGTGGCGGCGGCGGAGTGCGCCCGGGTGCTGGCCGGTGAGGGGGCGGATGTGATAGGCACAGTGTGCATTGGGGATCCCGAGCAGATGTTGCCGACGGCGCTGGAGATGCAGGCGGCGGTGGACGTGCCCATTGCGTGCCAGCCCAAGGGGTTTGAGCAGAAGGCGGATACGGAGGAGCGCGGCTATACGGCTTCGCGGTTTGAGAAATCGGTGGCGCCGGAGGAGATGGGGGCGTTTGCTTTGAAAGCCAGGGCGGAGGGGATCAATTATGTTGGGGGGTGTTGTGCGACGGGGCCTATGCATATTCGGGCGATGGCGGAGGTGTTGGAGAATGGGGGGAGTGAATGAGGGGTGGG
>CAXGRO010000622.1:0-3767 GCA_964012055.1 uncultured bacterium | reverse complement strand
CTGCCCCCAACCCGAATGGGCCTTTGCCGCCAAACACCACCTGCACTCTCTCTACGACGGCCCCGAAGGCCCTTCCGAAGATTACTTTAGCGGCCTCATCGGTTTTGCCGACAATAAAACCCTGCAAATCGACTGCTCCAACTCCAGCCACAGCAACACCCAGCGCACCTGCGAGCTACACGGCACCAGCGGCGCCATCGCCGGCACCCCCCGCTGCGGCCTGTCGCGCCGGCACAACGAAACCGAGCCCAACGAAGCCATTTTCCGCCGCACACCCGACGGCTACCAGCGCCAAGAAATCGACGAGGCCGCCGACATCCCCCACACCCAGCCCCCGCCCGACGCCTCCCCCTTCTATCACGAACTCGAACACTTTGCCATGGCCGTCGCCGGCGAGGCCCAGGCCGAAGTCGACGCCGCCGAAGCCCACACCTTCATGCAAATCCTCGACGCCCTCTACAACAGCGCCCAATCCGGAGAAAAGGTTGTTATCTAACCTCTCCCTACTCCCCAACCCCCATCAGTTGCAAAATAGCCAGCACGCCCTCCATATCGTACACATCCACCCGTTCGCGCAGCCGCCCAGCCCACGCCCTACCCTCGGCGCCCAATTGCTCCACTTCGTCAATGGCTTCTATTAAATCCGTAATATGGTAAAACTCCGCCGCCTCACGCAGCCGCCGTCCCAGATCCTGTGACACTTCAACTGGTGCCAGATCAACCGCATCTGGCTGGTCGCTTTCAGCCACCTCAAACGCCGCGCCCAACACCTCTTTCAAGCAGGCGATAACCGGTCCCCTCTCCACCGGTTTGCCAAGCACGTAGTCAAACCCCACGTCAGTGTAGCGCTGCCGCTGGTGCGCCAACACCGACGCCGACACCGCGACAATGGCCACCTCCTAGCGGCCCCACTCGGCCCAGATCGTTTGCGCCGCTTCCATGCCGTCCATGCTCGGCATGCGAATGTCCATAACACGATGTGAGGCTAAATCTGGCGCATTCGCTCAATGGCTTGTTCCCCGCTCTCAGCCACCTCCACCTGAGCGCCCAGCTGTTCCAGTATCTGTTGCAACACCTCGCGATTCTCCATCACATCGTCCACCACCAGCGCCCTCACTTCCTGGCCCGCCGCCACCACCTGCCGCACCGGCGACCCGGCGTCGACTTCCTCCGAACCAGCGCCCGGCTCCAGGTGAATGGAGAAATAGAAGCGACTGCCCTGCCCCGACGACGATTCCCACTCTAGACGGCTGCCCAACAATTCGAGGTGACGCTGCACGATGGCCAGGCCCACGCCTCCTCTACTCGCGCCTCCGGCGCCCTGCGCAAAAGGCGCATTCCCCCGCCCTTGCCGCTGGCCGGAGGAATGGGCCTCTATACCACGCCGCTGCGCCGCTACTTGAGCAAAAGCATGCACCGCATCTGCACCTGGTCGCCGGCGTGCAAGCGATAGAAATACACCCCGCTGCTCACCCGCTCACCCCGCGCATCGCGGCCGTCCCACAACACCTGGTGCCGACCCGCCGCGCGCGGCGCGGCCACCAGCGTGCGCACCTTTTGACCCAGCGCATCAAACACCGCCAACTGCACCGCCCCGGCCTGACCCAGGTCAAAGGCAATCGTCGTCTCCGGGTTGAACGGGTTGGGATAGTTGGCGTGCAAGGCAAACGCCGACGGCGCAATGGCCGCGACAACCGGGGCGGCCACCTGTGCGATAATCGCCCCGTCGTTAAACTGCGCCCGGGTGAGATGCGCGTTATTGGGCCCCACCCCTGAATAGACGCGCACCAACTCACCCGGACCGTCTACCGGCAAGGCGCCGGCAAAGAGAATGCGCAAGCCTTCGTCGGTCTGCCGCGAGGCGACGATGAAGTTGCCCAACTCATCGCCCAACCGCACTTCTCCCTCCACATGAATCGTCTCGCTCTGCCCCACAAAGCCGTCCAGCCCCCAGCGCTGCGCCTCGTGCTGCGCCCGTCGATATGTGGTCCGCCAGCTGCGCCCACTCCCGGCTCAGCACCCGCCGCTCTTCGATCTCGCGCTCCAGCTCCAGCGTTTTATTGTGCAACTCGCGGGTCAGGCGATTGACTTTGATATGGGCCTCGGCCCGCGCCAGCACTTCCTCTTTTTGAAACGGCTTGACGATGTAGTCCACCCCGCCGGCGGCAAAACCCTCGACCACCGCCTCGGTCTCGTCGCGGGCGGTGAGAAAAATCACCGGAATGTCGGCCAAATCGGGATCGGCCTTGAGCCGGCGGCATACTTCGTAGCCGTCCATGTCCGGCATCAACACATCCAGCAAAATGAGATCGGGCTGCGAGTGCCGCGCCACCTTGAGCGCCACCTCGCCGCTGGGCACCGCCAAAAACCGATACCCGGCCTGCTCCAGGGGCTGCCGCAACACGTCCAGATTGGTCGGCACATCGTCCACCACCAGCACTTTTATCTGAGTAGATGTTTCCATAAGCACAAACGTCCAGGTGGCCCTAAATTAAACCACCGGAATCAGATCTAGGCAAAATTTGAGACGCCGCACACTTCAGATCTGCCACCGTTTCACACCCCAGCTGCATCATATTGATTTCCAAATCGCTGCGCAAAATTTCCACCGCGTGATCGCCGCCGTATTTGCCAAACGCCGCCACCCCATAGATAAAAGCCCGCCCCAGAAAAACAAAGTCGGCCCCCAGCACCAGCGCCCGCACAATGTCCAGCCCGCTGCGCACCCCACTGTCAAACAAAATACTCGCCCTCCCCTGCACCTGCCGCACAATGACCGGCAATAAATCAATAGCTGCTGGCGCCCCGTCAAACTGCCGCGCCCCGTGATTGGAAACCTGAATACCATCCACCCCCACCTGCACCGCCTGCTCGGCATCTTCCGCGTGGTGAATGCCCTTCACCACCAGCGCCCCCGGCCACTCGTCGCGCACTTCCTTGAGATAATCCCAAGAAAGCGTGCCGCCCAGCTTCTCCGTAACAAAAGCGACCGCCACTTCCATCTTGGACGAGCCGGTGTATTTCTCCAAGGTCGGCAATGTGGGCAATCCCGCCCGCAGCGTATTAAACGTCCAGTGCGGATGCAATAACGCCTGATAAATAAAGTACGGCGTAATGCGCGGCGGCACCCGCATCCCGGCCCGCATCGACCGCTCCCGCCTACTCCCCACCGGCACATCCGCCGTCACCGCCAGCGTTTTAAACCCGGCATTCCACGCCCGCTCCAACACATCCCTCCTCAGCTCCGCCTCGCGCGGCGGATACAATTGAAACCACGCCATATCCCCCGCAATCGGCCCAATGGTCTCCGGCGTCTGCGTCGCCACCATGCTCAAACAATGGGGAATGCCATACTTGGCCGCCGTCGCCGCAAGGATTTGTTCGGCCCGCGGCCACATCAACCCCGCCACCCCCACCGGCGCCATGCCAAACGGCGCACTGTACGTCTGCCCAAACAAGCTGGTAGATAAATCGACCTTCAACACCCCTTTCAACAACCGCGGCACCAGCATCACCTCCGCCATCCCCCGCAAATTCCTCTCCACCCCCTCCTCCTCCCCGGTCCCACACTCCAAGTACTCCCGCGCTATATGCGGCATCTTCTCAAGCGCCCGCCGCCGCAAATCACTCACCGCCGGATACCTCTGAATCCTCTCCAGGAATCTCTTCTCATCCATAAACAAGCTGCATAGATAGTTTCATAGGTAACCTCATCAATATAGTGGCCACTTTTTAAGCGGCCACTCGGCCGAATTCCCTCAGGGAGG
>CAXGRO010000621.1:0-3776 GCA_964012055.1 uncultured bacterium | reverse complement strand
GGCTACATAGACCGCCTCGGGTACCCCTTTTGCCGCGGCCGCCTCTTTGACCACCTCGAGCGCGACAGCGGCCAGTACGACCGCGCCGTCTACCTGTTCTGGGCCTGCGGTTCGGCCCTCTTCTTGCGCTTAGAGGCGGCGCGCCGCCTCGATTTTCTCGACCTCGACTACTATATGCACCACGAGGAAATCGACCTGTGCTGGCGCCTGCAACTGGCCGGCCACCGCATTGCCGCCGTGCCCGCTTCGGTCATCTACCACCACTCGGGTTTTACCCTGCCGCCCGACACCTTTCGCAAGACCTACCTCAACCACCGCAACAGCCTGGTTATGGCCTTTAAGAATATGGCCTGGCAACGCCTGCTGTGGATTTGGCCGCTGCGCCTGACCTTAGACATAGTCGCCAGCTTAACCTTTTTATTGCAGCGCCAGTGGCACAAGGTGCTGGCCCCCATCGCCGGCATTCTCTGGTGCCTGACCCACCCGCGCAATTTGTGGCGCCGCCGGCGCCACAGCCAGTCGCACCGCACCGTCCACCCGGCATCCTTGCACCTGGGCGTTTACAGCGGCAGTGCCGTCTTCCAGTATTTCGTGCGCCGCGTTCGCACCAGCGCCCAATTGCTGCGCGAGGAGGCCGCCGCGTGAAACGCCTGCTCAACACCGGCGTTAAATTGCTGGTCAGCGCCGCCCTCATCGCCTACCTGGTCTCGGGCCTGGACGGGCGCCAATTGGGGCAGATTTTTGCCGGCACCAACCTGACGCTCTTCGGCGCCGCCATTGTATTCTTTGCCCTCAGCAACGTCCTGGGCGCCGTCCAGTGGTTTATGCTGCTGCGCGCCCAGCAATTGGTCATCACTTTTCGCCAGGCCCTCACCTTTTATCTGGTGGGCGTATTTTTCAACAACGTCCTGCTCGGCAACATTGGCGGCGACGCCCTGCGCATCTATGACATTCGCCGCCTCACCGGCGAGAGCAGCGGCGGCGTGGCGGCCACGGTAATGGACCGCTTTATCGGCCTCTTTTCCACCTGCACTCTGGCCCTTTTCGCCTACCCCCTCGTCGCCGAGGTGCCGCGCGGTGGTTTGGTCTCGGTGCTGCTGCCGGTTTGGGCCGGCCTAGTGGTCATCTTGATGATGGGCTTGAGCCGCCGCATCGGCGGTTTTCTCGAAGGACTCATCGCGCACTGGACGCCCAACGTGGTGGGCGACCTGATCGGCCGCTTGCGCCGCAGCATCGTCGTCTACCGCCACTGCCCGGGGCTGCTTTTGGGCGCCTGGCTCATTTCTCTCAGCGTGCAGTTCTGCCGCATCCTCGTCTACTGGGCCGCCGGCCTGGCCATCCACATGAATCCGGGCCTCATCTACTTCATGTGTTTTCAACCCGTCGCCGCCATCATCGCCGCCCTGCCCATTTCCATCGGCGGCCTGGGGGTGCGCGAAAACACCCTGGTCCGCCTCTTCCTTCCCCTGGGCATCGCCCGCGAGGTGTCCACCGCCATGTCGCTTTTGGGCTACGTTGCCGGCATCCTGGCCAGCCTTTTTGGCGGCATTGCCTTTGTCCTGCGCCGCGTCGAGCGCCGCCAGGAGTCCTAAAACCGTGCTGCTGGGCAACGAGCGCCTCTTCCTGGAAGAATTCAACCTCGTCGCCAACAAGCGCGTCGGCCTCATCACCAACCACTCGGGCCTCAACGCCACCCTGGAGCCCACCGCCGACCGACTGCACGCCCACCCCCACACCCAATTGGTCGCCCTCTTTGGCCCCGAGCACGGCATCCGCGGCGACGCCGCCGACGGCGCCGCCGTGGGCCACGCCCGCGACCGCCGCACCGGCATACCAGCCCACAGCCTCTACGGCGAACACCGCCAACCCAGCGCCGACCAACTGGCCGCCCTCGACGTCCTGCTCTTCGACATTCAGGACGTGGGCGCCCGCTTTTACACCTACCTCTACACCATGAGCCTGAGCATGCAAGCTTGCGCCGCCTGCGGCGTGCCCTTTGTTGTACTCGACCGCCCCAACCCCTTGAGCGGCGAGCGACTCGAAGGCAATGTTCTCGATCCCGCTTTTGCCTCTTTTGTGGGCCGCTACCCCATCCCCATCCGCTACGCCATGACCGCAGGCGAACTCGCCCTGCTCTTCAACAAACAATTCGACATCGGCGCCGACCTCCACGTCGTCCAATTGCAAGGTTGGCAGCGCTCCACTTACTGGGACCAAACCGCCTTGCCCTGGCCCCCCCCCTCGCCCAATATGCCCTCGTTTGACACCGCCCTCGTCTACCCCGGCATGTGTTTTTTTGAAGGCACCAACGTCTCCGAAGGCCGCGGCACCTGCAAGCCTTTTGAGCAAATAGGCGCCCCCTATATAGACGGACCCCGCTTGAGCGACCACCTCAACCAGCTAAACCTTCCCGGCGTCCTCTTCCGCCCCGTCTTCTTCCAACCCACGTTTGGCAAGTATCTCAACGAAACGTGCCAGGGCGTCCAGCTCCACGTTTTTGACCGCGCCCTCTTCCAAGCGGTGCGCACCGGCTTCACCGCCTTAAACGCCGTGCGCCGTCTCTACCCTGGGGAATTTGCCTGGCGCATTCCCCAGGGCGGCATCCACAACTTTGACCGCCTCGCCGGCACCGACCAAATTCGCCTGGCTCTAGACGCCGGGACATCTGTCGACGATTTGATGGCGACCTGGGAACCTTCGTTAGAAACTTTTGATCTTCTGCGGCGGCGATATCTCTTGTACTGAGTCGGCTTATGGGTTAGCGAATTGGCGCTCATTTGGTGATCCCAGGGGGTGGGGGCTTGCCTCTATACCCGCCAATTGACACACCCCCACTATTTTCGTTCATTTTGACTCAAATCTTCTTCCGGCTAAAAACGCCATGCCCATGCAATTAAAAAACGACACCCTCAAAGGCACCTTTCTCATCGCCTCCCTCAACCAAGAATCCGACTGGATCGAGCACACTTTTGTGCGCACCGTCGTACTCATTTTAGAACACAGCCCCGACGCCGGCGCTATCGGCGTAATCATCAACCACCCCCTGGGTGAGAAGGTTAAACTCTATTCCTCCGAAGCCCTGCAAAAACTCACCGAAGGCATCGATTTACAAGGTGATTCCGCAGAAGTGAGCAAGATCTTCTTTCGCGGCGGACCCGTAAAACAGGACGGCCTCATCTTCCTGCACCAATTGGAAGATCTCATCCCCAACTGCGTGCCCATCTTCCCCAATCTCTACGCCGGCGGCGAATTGGAAAGCTTGCGCCACCAAAATACTGTTATGGATTCCTCCACACCGATCCTGCGCTTTTATTTGGGCCACGCCGGCTGGAGCGAGGGGCAGCTCGAAGGAGAAATCGAACGCGGCGACTGGATCTTGTGCCAGGGCAGTTCCGACCTGGTCTTATCCACTACCCCGGAGACAGTGTGGCAGGAAGCACTCTTCGCCATGGGCGGCAAATACCGCCCCCTCTCCTTCTTTCCCGAAGACCCCATAGTCAATTAAAAAAGGCCGGGATCTGTAGTCCCGGCCTCGATATCCGCATCCAAATTTGTCGTTCTCTTAGCACACCATGCCGCGCTTGGCGCGAATGCCGTGAGCCGGCGGGTCGGCGCCAATCCAGCGGTCGTCCACCGCCTCGGCCGCCAATTGATAGCGCGAATCGGAAGAAATGCGAATGCGGTCGGTCTGGTTGTCGGAACTGGCGTGCATGGTGTACATGCTCAACACCAGCAGGTCGCCCATCTCGTACTCGGCCGTCAGCCAGCGCCCGCCC
>CAXGRO010000620.1:0-3778 GCA_964012055.1 uncultured bacterium | reverse complement strand
CTTTGCCGGCGACGGCATACCGGGCAATCGCGGCGACGGCGGACCCGCACTCGAAGCGCGTTTTCGCGGCCCCCATAGCCTCACCCTGGACCGCCACGGCAACATCTACACCGCCGATTTATCCAACAGCACCATCCGCCGCATCGACGCCCAAACCGGCGTCATCACCACCGTCGCCGGGTGCGGCCGCGCCGGCCGCGGCGGCGACGGCGGACCAGCGCTCGAAGCCGAACTCGACGTCCACTGCGGCATGGCCGTCGACGAAGCCGGCAACCTCTACCTGTCGAGCGAATGGCAGAACACCATCAGAAAAGTCGACGCCCAAACCGGCATCATCGACCTCTTTGCCGGCCACGACGCGCGCCACTACCCCTCCGAGCAGGGCGCCAGCCGGCCCTACCTGGGCCAGGGACTCGAAGACTGGGGCGGGCTGAGCTGGGGCGGCTACCACGGCGACGGCGGACCGGCCAAAGACGCCGCCTTCTACCACCCCGAGCACCTGGCTTTTGACTCGAAGGGCGATCTCTACGTCTGCGACAACTCCAACCACCGCATCCGCAAGATCGATATGGCCAGCGGCATCATCACCACCGCCTTTGGCAACGGCGTGCCGGCCTCCAACGGCGACGGCGGACCGGCCACAGAAGCCAGCACCCTCATGCCCGACGCCATTTGCCTCGACGCCCACGACAACCTCTTTGTCGGCGAAAAATACGGTTACCGGGTGCGCAAGGTCGACGCCCAAACCGGCATCGCCACTACGCTAGTCGGCAACGGCGTACCGGGCTGGGGCGAAGAAGGACTGCACGGCTCCGAAACAGTTTGCAATTCGGTCGAAGCCGGCATTTTAGCCGACTCCGACGGCACCGTCTACTGGTGCGACTGTTCCGGACGCTTACGGCGCTACGACGGCCAGACCGGCGTCGTCACCACCGCCCTTGGCGGCACCACCATCCACGACGGCGAGCCGGCAACGCAGGGTTTCCTGACCGCTCCCACCGGCATTTGCGCTGGCCCCGACGGCCACATCTACTTCGCCGACTTCTTTAACCAGCGCGTGCGCAAAATCGACGCCCAAACCGGCGTCATCTCCACCGTCGCCGGCAACGGCTCGCGCGCCTACGGCGGCGACGGCGGACCCGGTCCAGAAGCCTATTTGAGCAACCCGCACGATGTCTCGGTCGATTCACAAGGGCGCGTCGTCATCGCCGACACCCGCCACGGCTACGTCAGGCGCGTCGACCTAAACGGCGTCATTCACACCATCGCCGGCACCGGCTTCCAGTGGGACAAAGGCGACGGCGGATCCGCCACCAGCGCCTGCATACTGTCGGTCAACGCGGTGGCCCACGGCCCCAACGACGACGTCTACCTCTCCGATGGCACCATCGGCCGGGTGCGCAAGATCGACGCCCAAACCGGCATCATCTCCACCGTCGCCGGCACGGGCCAGTGCGGTTACGACGGCGACGGCGGACCTGTCACCCGCGCCCGCATCGGCGCCGTCAACGCCATCCGCTTCGACACCCAGGGTCATATGTACCTGGCCGACAGCTCCAACCACGCCGTGCGCAAGGTGGCACCCGACGGCACCATCACCACCGTCGTCGGCAACGGCACAGCCGGCTTCTCGCCCGACGGCACCCCGGCCGTGCAAGCCCAGCTCAACAACCCCAACGGCATCGCCGTCAGCGCCGACGGCGTCCTCTACATATGCGACACCAACAACAATCGCATACGCCGCGTCGCCGCCGACGGCACCTTGCAAACCGTCGCCGGTTGCGACGCGCAGGGCGACGGCGGTGACGGCGGGCCCGCCACCCAGGCCCAGCTCAACGAGCCCTACGGCATTTGCCTCTACGGCGACGACGTATTGCTGATCACCGACTACTTCAACAACCGCATTCGCGCGGTCAAGCTATAGGAGCCCACCGTGATTACCAAACTGAGTTTTAACGCTCAGGTGCCCGTCATCGACGCCAACATCGGCGTCGGCCACAACTACAACCGGCCCGCGCCTTTTGACTCGCCGGAAGAGTTACTGGCCGAAATGCACCGCCACGGCGTCGAACGCGCCCTCATTCACCACCAGCACGGCACCACCCTGAGCCCAATGGCCGGCAACGATCTGCTGCACGAGTGGATCGAAAACCACGAGGACGTTTTCTTGCCACAGTGGATGGCCGGCCCCGAAGCCGAATCGCTCAAACAATTGCAGGAATTGCGCGCCGAAGGCAAACTCAACAACGTGCGCATGCACGAGTCGGGCGCCGCCGGCGTCGTCTTTGCCGACTGGGTCTACGCCGACGTACTGGAGTGGCTGCAAGAGGAGCGCATCCCGCTATCGATCTCGCTGGCCGACACCTGGGACCCCACCTGGACGAGCCGCGCCCACACCCCGGTGACGGAAATAATGGACGTGTTGCGCGCCTTTCCCGATATAACCACCGTTTTAGTAGGGGCCCACTACAGCCACTCCCACTACGTGCGCCCCTTCCTCAAACGGCCCAACACCTACATCGAACTGAGTCGCTACGAAGTATTGCGCGACCTCGAAGCGATTGTCGCAGAATTCGGCGCCGAGCGCTTTATCTACGGCTCCTTCTATCCGCGCTTTGCCATGGGATCCATGCTCTACTACATCCACAGCCTCGGCTTTGACGAGGCGACGCTGAAGGCGCTGTGCGCCGGCAACCTAGAACGCCTGCTGCAAGGAGAGGGAAAATGATCGAAGGTACAGAAGTCATCGATTTTCACGGCCACCCGGGCCGCTGGGGCGTATCCGAGACCCTACCCTCCACCCTGCTGCCGGCAATGGACGCCGGCGGCATCGACCGCTCCTGCGTCTTCGATATCTGGCAGCCGGACGGCCGGCGCAGCAACGACACCACCGCGGCGCTGGTGGCCACCGCCTCCGACCGCTTTATCGGCTTCGCCTACGTCTCGCCCCTAATGCCCGAGACCATGGTGCCGGAATTGGAGCGCGCCGTCGACGAACTGGGGATGGTGGCCATCAAACTCTACCCCCCCTTCGTCGGCATCCCGCTCAGCGACCCCATCTGGTCGCCCATCTACGACTTTGCCAACCAGCGCGAGTTGGCCATCATCTGGCACACCGGCATCGAGTCTGGCTCGGCGCCCAAATACATCGCCGACGTGGCGCCGCACTTCCCGCGCGCCAACTTTGTGGCCGGCCACTCCGGCAATTGCCCGCCGCTGCGGCGCCAGGCCATCGACGTGGCCAAGGCCAACCCCAACGTCTACCTGGAAACCTGTTCGACCTTCCGCACCCCGGGCGTCATCGAACAGCTGGTAAACGAAGCCGGCGCCGACCGCGTGCTCTTTGGCTCCGACGTCCCGCTGATGGACCCGCGCTCCCAGCTGGGCAAAATCCTCACCGCCGACATCAGCGACGAGGCCAAGCGACTGGCGCTGGGGCAGAATGCGCGGCGCATTCTCAAACTCTAGCCTCGCTAGCGCAACTCTGCACGCCTCAGTCGGCCGCCTCTTCCAAAAAGGAACCTTCCCGCTCAAGGCGCGCATAGAGCTGCTCAAATTTTTCGGAACCGTCGTCCTGCCACAGCTCAAAGTCGATGCCGCGGATGGTCCCCTCCTCCGTCCCCGTCTCGCGCCCTACATTGGGCATGGAAATCGTGTAGAGCGTCTTGCCGTAGGGCAGCCGCAAAATTCCAATGCCGCGCGGGATCGACTCGTACGGATCGGGGTTGGCCGCCAAACGCGACAGCGCGTCGTCGTCCACCTCCAACCCCAACCCCGG
>CAXGRO010000619.1:0-3782 GCA_964012055.1 uncultured bacterium | reverse complement strand
GGCGAAGGGCAGGAGGCGAGCAGAGCGCCGTCCTGTGTCCACAACGGAATATTGGAGCCGCCGCCGTGGCGCTCGGCCGGGCCGTAGGAGGCGGCAAACCACAGAGCCTGTCCTTGGGTTAGAAAGCGCTGTTGGGCACCGTCGGGGCGGCTGATGGAGAGGTCGGACCAGTCGTGGCCGGGGTCTTGCTTGAACAGACAGGCCTGGTAGGCCAGCCACTCGCCGTCGGGGGACCATTGCGGCGCAAAGTAGAGGTAGTCGTCGTGGGCGGCCACCAGGGTGCGCTGGCCGCCGTAGAGGTCGCTGGTCCAGATCTGGTAGCCCGACGGGCTGGCCAGGTGGTAGGCCAGGCGCTGTCCATCTGGACTCAGGCTAAAGCCGTAGGGCAATCCCTCGCCTAACTGCGTGACGGCTTGAGCGTCGGTGCCGTCGAGGTTAGCGTTGAAAATTTGGCCGCCCTCGTCGCCCACTACCTGGACCAGCAGGCGCTCGTCGGCGAGCAGCAACTGCGGCGTTTGGAAGGTGGACAGGCGCTGGGTGACGGCTTCTTCCAGCGTTTCCCGCTCCAGATCGTAGATCCAGATGTGGGTCGGCGTTTTGTGGTAATATTCGGCAAAGGGGCGGCCGGGGCCGTCGCGGCGGGCTTCCATGCTTAGGAGGAGAACCCGGCCGTCGGAAAAGAAGGCGCACGGTTGCCAGGTTTCCTGGTTTGGCACGTCGAATTCGAGGTAGCGCAGGTCGCTGCCGTCGGCTTTCATTAGGGCCGTGCGGCCCTGGGATTTGAAGAAGAAGCGCAAAGTTATTTGTTGTCCATCGTTTATGGGAGGGCAAAATAGTGGATTGGGCCGCGGGTGAATGTAGGGAACTTTGCACAATCTCACCACCCTCGACATATTATTGGAATTCGTGTGATTAACGAGGTGTTGGGTGGTGCCCGTGGGCGGCGGTCTTGCCTCTGGTGCTTTGTGAATCCCGGGCGGCCTATCGCAGTCAGTAACACCTCATCGATAACCGGCGAATAGCCCAGGTCGAAGGCGGAATTGCGGATATCAGCAGAGTGTATCCTGCTCCTGTCGATAAGAAAGAATAATCATACTGAATGAAACTTACGACCGAGGAGATGCGCTTTTTCAAGCGCGAAGGGTATCTGATTAAACGCGGCGCCATGAATCCTCAGCTGATGGCGCGGGCGCAGGAGCAGATATGGGAGAAGGCCACGCCCTCCATGAAGCGCGACGACCCATCCACCTGGGTTGGGCCGGTCAAAGCAGAGGAGGAGGTGGATGGCGACCAACTGATGGCCAAAAATTATCGCTGGCACAATTATGCGATGGGGACGCAGGATTGGTTCATCGAGATGCTGGCGACCAACGCCAACGTTTTTGGCATGGCCGAACAATTGCTGGGCAAGGGCCAGGTGATAGTGCCCCAGATAATTTGCGGCATCTATTGTACGCTGCCGTACGACGACCACTCCATCGACCACAACGACTGCCATACTGACGCGCACACTTTTCAGCTGGGGGTCGTCGGCTACATCGACGACGTTAGACCCGAGAGCGGCGGCTTTCGCGTGTGGCCGGGCAGCCACCGACCGCTCTATCACGCCTTTGATTCGCAGTATTTGAACGAACCCAACGCCGCCTACGACGAGACACTGGAGCGGGTCCGCAGAGGAGAATCTGTCGACTGCCACGGCGCCGCCGGCGACGTGGTGTTCTGGCACCAGCGCCTGGGGCACATGGCCGGGCACAATTATTCGAGCAATATCCGCCAGGCGGCGCTCTACGACTTTTGTAGCGTGGAATTGGGCGACTTCTGGCGCAAAGAGCGCGTCCCCACGCCCATTATGCTGGAGCCGCCGCAGGCCAATATGTGGAAGGATTGGTCGCCGCAGTTGCAGGCATTGGATATCTGAGTCTACGGTGAGTTTAACATCATTAAGGAGAGAGATATGAGCGCTGAAATCCGCGAGATTCGCCAGGAGGGGCCCTACTGTTACACCTATTCGCCGTTTCACCCGCCCATAACCACGGTGCGCCCGGGCGAGACGGTGTGCATTCACACGGTCGACGCTTTCGAAAATAAAATGACGCCCGAGGTCGAGAAATTTGCCGACGTCTGCACCTATCCGTTTCTCAACCCGCAGACCGGCCCAATTGTGGTGGAAGGCGCCGAACCCGGCGACGCGCTGGTGGTCAAGATTCACGCCATCGAGCCGACCCGGGACCACGCGGTTACCGGCCTCGTCCCCTTTTTTGGCGGGCTCACGGCAACCAAGCCCGACCCGATGTTGCACGACGCGTTGGAGGAGCAGTGGCTGTTTTTGCCCATCGAAGAAGGGGGCGTGCGCTTTGACGAAAAACGCGTCATCCCCTACGAGCCGTTTATGGGCACCATGGGCGTGGCGCCCAAGATCGAGGCGGTCAACGCGCTGACGCCGGATTATTACGGCGGCAATATGGACTGCGTCGAGACCGCCCCCGGCAATGAGGTGTGGTTTCCGGTGCTGGTCGAGGGGGCGCATTTTTTTACCGGCGACGCGCACTTCAGCCAGGGGGACGGCGAATTGACCGGTGTGGCATTGGAGATCTCGGCGAAGGTTACGGTGTCGTTCGATTTGAAAAAGGGCTACGAGATTCAGTGGCCGCGCATCGTCAGCGACGAATTTATTATGGTGGCCGGCAGCGGCCGCCCGCTGGACGCGGCGGCCCGCATCGCCTGGGTGGAGCTCATCGATTGGATGGTCGCCGATTATGGCTTCGACCGCTTAAAAGCCTACTACTTTCTGGGCCAGGTGGGGCAGATGCGGCTGGGCAATATGGTGGACCCCAAATTCACCATGGTGGCCAAGTGTCCCCGGCAGTATCTGGACTGATGGCTGCCTAACGCATACCGCCGCAAGCGTCGATGAGCATCTCCTGAACAACGAGATCGTGTGCGGGCGAGAACAGTGGCTGGCGCTCGCCGCGGGCGACGCAGATCAGCTCTTCGAGGTCGCCGATGTAGCGCGGTCGGTCCTCCACCTCGATGTGCTGCCAGCCGGCGGTGTAGGGCGGGGTGGCTTCGGCCAGGCAGAGCTGGATGTGGGGCGGCTCGATGGCCTCGAGAATGGCGCTGCCTTTGAGACCGTGTATTTCAACGCGGCGGTGTGGACCCGGCTCGGTTTCTAGCGATGTTCCTTCGATCACCGCCATGGCGCCCGTCTCGTCGTATTCGAAGACAATGAGGCCCAGGTCGGTGCCTTCCGGCATATCTTCAAAACCGCGGGCCGACGATTTGAGGTAGGAGTGGACGCGGTCGGCCTTGCCGAACATCCAGGCCACCTGGTCAAAGAGGTGGCAATTCTCCTCGATCATAATGCCCCCCTCGTAGCGGTAGACGTGGTTGCGGTGGTAGTACTCCGGGGTGCTGCCGGCGCGGAAGCGGGCGAAGTTGATGCGGCCGAGCAGGCCTTCGCGCACCCAGCGCTGGATGAGTTCGAGACCGGGATTGTAGCGCCACTGGTAGCCCATCTGAATGCAGAGGCCGGCCGATTCGGCAATGTCGTAGAGCTCGCGCAGTTGCGCCACGCTGGTGCCGGGCGGTTTGTCGAGGTGGATGTGCTTGCCGGCCTGCAGGGCGCGGCGGCCCCAGTCGATGCAGTCCCAGGGCCAGGTTTCGATGAAGACGACGGAGATGGTGTCGTCGTCGAAAATTTCCTGCGGATCCTCGACCCAGTTGACGTCCTGCCATACCTCGCGGCCGCCGCGCTCGGCAAACATGGCGGGGTCGGGTTCGTG
>CAXGRO010000618.1:0-3791 GCA_964012055.1 uncultured bacterium | reverse complement strand
CCGCCCGATCCGCCCCCGCTACAGCCGCCAACCCGACTATCAGAAAAATTATGCCACACCTCATAGCTCTTCTCATTTGGTATATTGCCGCTTCCGACATGAGAAAGCCCGTGCTCCAGCTGCGGAACACGGGCTTCTCGAACGCCACCATTGGTGGCTCATACCCTTAGCTGGTCTTGCGCAAAACGCCAGCTAAATAGATCCCTAATTCTGGAAGCGGGACTTGATGCGACCCCAGCTGTCGTCCTCAACAGCCGTTGCCACGTTAGCTTCCAAAGCCGGGTCCATTTCTGCCAACACCCAGTCGTTGACCGAGATGCAGCAATTATCCGCCGTGCTCCAATAGCCGCAGCAGCCGGGCGTGCGATAATTGTTGAAATCGCCGTCGTTGTCGATCTGGACGATGGAGATGTGGATAATTTCGCCCTCTTCGAGGTCCCAAACTTCTACGTCCTCGGGCTGGTAGCCGCCTTCCTGGCCTTTGGGATAGGAGCCGACGGGCGTAATACGCATTTCGTAGAAATAGGTGCTCTCGCCAAACTCGTCGCCGTCCCAGCTGTAGTTGAACTCGAGCCATTCGGTGCCGGGCCACAGCCATTCGGTGCCGGTCAGCTCGCCCGGACGCAGCCAGAACCAGTCCTCCAGCGTCGGGTGAATGGGCACTGAGTAGTTATAGCGCGTGTTGATGCCGATGGTCTCGTCGCTAATGTCGACGTAACCGCCGTCGTCGGCATAGGCGTCGTGGTTGTAAGTGATCGAAACTTCCCACGAGTCGTCCTCACTCCAGTGACTCGAGCGGTCCATATTGTGCTCGTCGTCAAAGGTCGTGGTGGCCAGGTAGAGCGAGTTGTTGTTCTCGTTCCAACCCACCCGGTGCAGCATGCTGAAATCCGTCACGTCCCAGTCGGCGTTGGACCAGCCTTCGGGCACCAGGCCACGGGCATCGTTGAAAACGCTGTTGTCGATGCCGTAGGTCGCGGGCACAATGTCCCAGTCGCCAAAGCGGCCATCAATGGTCGGAGTAGCTTCATCGGGGAACTGGACGATAAACCACACCGTACCAGCATCCCAATGGGCTTGGCCAACATTCGGCATGGCCAAAAGTAATGCAAGAGCAGAAAGTAATACGGCTGTGCGCTTCATGAGCAAAAGTCTCCTTGCGGAATTATGATTTAAAACTAACAACGACGAACATCATTACTGAGAACGAACTTTAATAAGCAAGTGATCTCTTTAGAATTCGCAACATCTCCTTTCTCGATTGACGAGCGATGCTCCGTATCTTGTAGGGTAAGATACAACGAATCCCGCTGGTACTCAATAAAAATTTAACTAATTCATTCATAAAAAACGTTTGTGTGCCATAATTTTACATAGATAATTTAAGTAAATTAAATATTATCAATAATATAGAGGTATCCTATTACCAACCATGCCGGTAAAACCGTCAATCACCAGCCAAATTCCACCGATGACAATATGCCCCAGGGCCAGGCCCAAGAAAAAAGGCTGCGTCCGGCGATACAAACTCACCCCCCCGTATTTCAATACCACTACTTTGATAATCCAGGCGAGAAAAATGGTGAACCAGATGCCGTCCATCACCCGGCCGTGGCTCACCAGAAACCCCAGGGGGTGAAAGGGCCACCATAGAAATTGCTGCCGCGCTATCAGCAAAAGGCCCATAAACGTCCCGCCGCCCAGCATCCACAAATAACCGCTCAAACTAGGCCCGGTGGGATTGGTTATTTTTTCCATCGCAAAGCGCGAGGGTTCGGTGGCGTAGTGTTCGGATATCGACAAGTTCATTGAACCATAGCGATAGGCCAGATAGATGGTGAACCACACCGACACAAAGAGGGCAATAACCATAGCCAACACCACACCCCAGGACATGCGGCGCCGCGAGCCTTTCACCTCGCTGCTCAGGCGCAGCCCGTTGGCCAGCGGCGCCATCATAAAAACCAGCAGGTCGCCGCACCAGACCATGGAATAACCGGTGGCGATCATGCCCTTGAGCCCCAGAGCCGAGACGCCCACGTTTGACACCGTAAAACCGGCGGGGATCATATTGGCTTTAAAAATGGGCAGGCCCGTCTCCGAGATAACGCGCGCCAGACCAATAAAAATAACCAGCCCGGCAAAGAGAAATACCGGCACAATCCACAGCGGAATGCCCGTCTGCCACATCCAGATCCACATGCCGGCAATGCCAATTATGCTGCCGAAAACGGCGGCGCGATAGGACATAATTTCGTCGCTGTCGTCCACCGCCGCATCCCCCTTCCAGGCTTTGCGCCACACCCGCTTGAAGTGCGGCCGTCCCACCCAAATGCCCGACAGTACCAGCACGATGAGCGCCCCCATCATTTGGTGTCCCATGCCCGGCTCGGTCCACCAGCCCAATTCCGCCTGTGTGCTGTGGACGCCGTAGAAGAGCAGAAGTCCCTCTTCAAACAGGTGCAATAAATAAAAAAACCACAGCCCGAAGGCGATATTGGTGTTGATGAAATATCCAAAGCCCAGCATGAGGAAATTGAGCCCAAACGTCAGCGAAATACTCTGGCGAAAAACGTCCACCGGCGCCCGCAGCACAATGGACGGAAACCAGGGAAAATAATTGTGCAGGGCAAAGAACGTCATAAAGACCACGGGAATGGCAAAACCAACCCACATCACGCCGCTGCGGAAGAACGGTTTGAGCAGATGCTTTTTGCCGTCGTCCTCAATCATCGCCAAGGGTACCTGCATGAGCGGATAAATCAAGCGCTCATTCTGCACCCACTGCCGCCGCATGATGACGCTGATCGACGTTACCGCCAGGTACATGGAGGCGTAAAACACCAGCCAAGCGCCCAGCGGCGGCAGCCAGCTCTCCCAGGGAATACCGCCTCTACTGCTCGCCCCTTCATAAAAAGATTTAACCGCCTGTACGTCGTCGACCAAAATCCAATTGGGCAGGTAGGGATGGACCTGGTTGACCCAGTCGTTTTCGGGCGTGGCGTAGTAGAACGTGCCGGTGATCATCGGCAGCAACAGACCGTTGACGCCCTTGGTGGGAATGGCCGAGGCCACCATCATCATGAAGAAGATGGTGATGAGTTCGCCGCGCTGCAGCGCCCACTCGCGCCGGCACGCCCCCAGCCCCAAATGCAGGGTCATCAGCAGGACGAAAAACAGGAAGAAGGCTGCCGGCGTCGCCGAAGTCAGGGCCATGGAAGTGCCCTGGATGAGTTGCCGACCATAGGGAGCGCCAATAGCAATGACGACGCACATGGCGCAGCCTATCAAGATGCTGCGTATGGTCACCCCCGCAAAGGCGGATGTTTCCTCGGGATCAACTCTTGGACTTGGTTGCAATATAGACAAATTTCCTTATGATCAAGTCGGACGCTGCCGCAATCATCAAGAATCCTTTGTGGATACCTATCATTTAAGCGGCAGGGTAAAGCCGACGTATTTATCCGGAAGCGGATTACTCAGACAAATCTAATACGCCACGGCGATGGTGCCAACCTTCTCTTCATTGCCCTCGTCCGTCTCCAACTGAATCCGATACACATACATGCCCGGCGCCACTAGCTCGCCGCCCTCGTCCAAGCCGTCCCAGCGCTTCTCCACCGTGCCCGTGCGCACCGCCTCGCCGGCCAAGCGACGCACCAGCCGACCCGACAAATCGTAGATCTCCACCAACAACGGCCGCCGCGCCACCACTTCTCGCACGTCAAAGCGCAACGTCATCGCGTCGTTCACCCCGTCGCCGTTGGGCGTAAACGGGTTGGGCACCACCT
>CAXGRO010000617.1:0-3798 GCA_964012055.1 uncultured bacterium | reverse complement strand
GGAGCAGCCCGGCCTGCAAGCCGGCGATCTCCTGCTCTGCGCCGCCGCCTTGGTGCGCGGGGTGCGCACGCCCAACGGCAACGCGGCGCAGCGCATCCTCGCCTTCGACTTCGTCAGCAAACACGTACGGCCCCACGACTGGTCCAATCTGGACGCCAGCGACAGCTACCCCTGGACTGCGGAATTGGCGCCGGCGGAACAGGCGGTGCTGCACGACCCGCACCGCAGCGGCCACCCGTTGGTCGTACAGCCAGACGGCGAAACCAGCCGCGTGGAGCCACAGCCGGCCATCCACCACCCCTCCATCTACATCCGCAATCCCAACGCCGCCATCGACGAAAAAGAGTTCTACCACTGGGACCTGTGCGGTCACCTGGTGGTCAAAGGAGTTATGGATCCGCAGTGGCTGGCCGCCGCCAACGCCGCCATCGACACCCATACAGATCGGATTAATACGATAGCAATCGAAGATCGAGGGGAATCCGCCCGCATGCGCGGGACACATATGTCGAGACTCGGGGAAGCGTGGAACTTACCCCACCCCCACGGCGAACCGTTCCGGCGCATGATCGCCCACCCGGAACTAATCAAACGCCTCAACTGGATGATGGGCAGCGGCTACGAAGCGACCAAGTGCGAAGTTCTCTGCAGCGCGCCCGGCGGAGCCGGACACTACCTGCACGCCGGCGGCACCACCCAGCACGAGACCAATCACTACACCTTCCGCAACGGCCGCTGCTACTGCGAATACATCAACGTCGCCTGGCAATTGCGCGACGTGAGTGCAGCCGACGGCGGCTTCTGCTGCATCCCGGGCAGCCACAAAGCGACCTACCCCATGCCCGAGGGGGTGCGCACCGCCGATGACGATATGGACATGATACGCCACGTGGGCATGCAGGCGGGCGACCTGCTGTTTTTTCTCGCCGGCGCCCAAACCCACGGCGCCCTGCCGTGGAGGGGCCGGCAAGACCGGCGGTCGGTACTTTTGCAGTACCGCTCGCGCAACCTCAGCTGGGAATACGCCGCCCCTAGAAGGAGGCAGTGACCAACTGCCATCGACACTCCCCGCCAATGGGCACTGTATCGCGCCTTATTTGAACTGAAATGAGTAGAGCTTGGCGTTCTTGAAATAGAACCGCAACTTGATGGGACCGCCCCCCAGCGCGCTCAAATCCGAGTTGCCTTTCCAGGACACGACGTGGTCCAACCCCGTGGTAGCAATGGGATCGGCATCGTCAAAACCAAAGCCCGGCACCCAATCGTGGTTGGGGGTCAGCACCTCTACCCGCACGTCCGGGCGGTCGGGCCCGGCGGCCAGCGGCGGCACGCTCACATTGAGGTGCAATTGTGTCCCCGCAAAACAAAACGAACGCGTCACCATCTGACTGAACGACTCGGGTACGTTCTCCAAGCTCCGCAAGTAATCGACATTTCCCATGCTCTTCAAATCGACCTCGGTGGCGCGCGGCGTCAACCAGCCCTTGCCGCTGTCCAGCGAAACAAACCCGTCCAGCGGCGTTGTGGCCAGGCCGATGGCGGCGACGGCCCACTCGCCCAGATCGAGCAGCGTTTCGGGCGAGCGCCAGTTGCGGCCGTTGTAATAGGTCAAAATCTGGTCGCCCACAACCAGTTGGCGACTGACGTAGACCGACACCGAGTCGAAATCGGTCCGGGCCCCGCCGCGGGGTATAAAGGGCTCGCGATAGGCCCGTTGAAAGCGATAACCATCGCGGCTGAAAACGACCTCGGGGTGATGCGTCACATTGGTAGTCCGAAAGATCCACAACATGCCCACGTACAATCCCTCGTAGACCATCACCGGCATGCTGTAGAATTCGCTGTCGGGAAAATCATCCTCATCGGGAACGAGTATGGTTTCGGCCTCGCCCCAGCGCACCATGTCGGGACTCTCGACGCGACTGATAACGCGCTTGCCAAGCGGCCCCAGCCGGTGGTGGGGTGTTCTCCACGTAGGCGGCGTAAGTCTGCCGCATAGAATCCCAGCCCATGTGATACGTAGGGCCCCAGCGGCCGATTCGCGGCGTCAAATCGATCACCGGATTGTGCTCGCACGGCGTCCACGCCAGCCCGTCCGGCGAATAGAACAAATTGATTTTCATGGGCACTTTTGTCGATCCTCCGCCGCTGACCGCCTTATAGCGTTTGGCCGGATCCTCCTCGTGCAAATCCCTAAAAGTCGGCGACAACGGCATGCCCTCCTGTGTGGGAATGATATTGTTCTTTTTTGAACCTTCGTATTCCACCAGGCCCAACTCCGGCCGCTCCCAATGAATTCCATCTTCCGAAACAGCCATGCAGGCCACGCCCGGGTCGCCTTCCCCTATAATCACCAGGCCGCTGGCACCGCCGGGAATGCGGTCGGGATGGGTTTTGCTGGTGGCGCCGGTGTACCACATCTTAAAAACCCGCTCCTCCTCATCAAAACACACGTGGATCAGCGTTACGTGATTGCCTTCCCACGGCCGTTCGGGTCGCAGAATGGGATTGTGGTCCACCTTTACGGCGGGATTCATCCCCTGCTTGGCGTTTTTTAAGCTCTCGATGATATAGTCGTCGACAAAAAGTGGCTTCGTTGAACCGATGTCCAGCCCTGGCATAACTCGTCCTCACAGTTGGAAACACAGCGTTAAAAGCATGTGTGAAATCAAGGAACAGACAAAAAAAGCAACCGAAATCGCCTAAGACCTATTGTGCCAAATCGACGCGAGCTGCCCTTTTCCCAAAGAAGTGTCTCACTTGCCACCGGGCAACCCGTCCATAACGACATCCTCCCAATCCACAATATAGCGGCACATCTTGCGGCCCCGCTCCGACAGCTTCCGGTAGTGTTCCAGCGGCAGCGGCGCTCCCAAATCGGGCCGGCGGAACCACGGCGCGTAATACCCCGTGCTGGTCATAATGCGGATCTCGTCCGAATTATTGGCCGTGCCCCCGTGCCAGCAGCGCACGTCGCGCACCAAGGCCGTGCCCGCCGGGGCGCAGACAATGGACGCTTTCCAATGCGCCGGCTCGTCTTCCAAAGACGGCGGGCGCAAGCGCGTGCGCTGCGTGCCCGGCACAAAGCGAATGGCGCCGTTGAGCTCTTTAAAATCCGTCATGAGAAAGTTGACCACAATAAAAGGGGTCGGCAGGTCGTAGACGTGGGCCTGCCCCAGCGGATCGTTAAACACATCGCCCATGTCGGAATGCAGGTGCTGAATTGGGGCCCCTGGCGCCGAGTAGTCGCCGCCGCCCCCCGTGCAGATGTAGTCCTGGCTGTCCCAGATCGCATCGAGCGTCGGCAATACAGTGGGCAGCTCGATCAATTGGGCCCACTCGGGGTGGTGGATCTGCTGCCCAAACGAATAGCGCGCGTGGCCGCGATTGGCCTCCGCCAGGGGCGTGGCCGCCATCTGTTCTCGCACCACGCGCTGCGCCCCCTGGCGGGCAAAATCGAGTTGGCCGGCGGAGAGCGCATCGCGCAAAGCGACAAAACCGTCGCGCTGAAATACGGCGGCGGCGCGCTGCGGGTCGGCGGGTGAAACTAATTCGGTATCTAGCATACTCACGTGTATGTTATGTTGTCGTCTGGCATTTTTTTCACATCGACGCAATAAGATGCCGAATTTGCCTGCCCTTTTCAAGAGAGATGAACTCGTCCTCGTACGTCCTTTTCTCCCATTGCCTCTTCAGCAATACCAAGCGGCGAAAGATTCAGTACTGCAATAGCCCAATTGCCTTATATCAATACTGTGGACACTTTTTCGATTTTGAGCGGATTTTTGTAAGGTTGAA
>CAXGRO010000616.1:0-3816 GCA_964012055.1 uncultured bacterium | reverse complement strand
AAATCTACATTGAGCATGGAGAACTCGTTTAGATCAAGGGACGCTGGCTACCAACTATTAGATGATCCATGTGCATTCCACCGTAGTCTACAATCCTACAAATTTTATAATTAATTTAGAAACAATATTTTAGATTTTTTATTCTGTTTAGTTGAAAAGCTGGCATAATAGTTGCATATTTAAAGATAAATCATTGCGCAAATTGGTTTTTGCAAGAAAGGTGGAGGCGTAGTAGGACAGATTCATTCCTTACGTCTGAATCTTTGTAGTTGTAAAAGGACCGCTTACACGAACTTAATGGCTTGGTTTGCATGCTGTTTTCTGGACATAATAACCGCCCATTTAACACTACTTTTTTGAGGATGGCAGCAATATGACAAACCGGGTTGCCGGGTTAGATAAAGAAACCGATCAATCGTTTGACTCAGATCCTACTGAAACGCGAGATACTGACCATTATACAGAGGAATACGTTTGGGGGTTTGTCGACAAATGGGACGAACTTATCGACTGGGAACAGCGCGCCGAGGGTGAAGGCGATTTTTTTATCCAACATCTCAAGGAGCGTGGCGCCCAAAATGTATTAGATGTGGCCACTGGCACGGGTTTTCACTCGGTACGCTTACTCGAGGCCGGTATTGATGTGGTGAGCGCCGACGGCAGTCCGCAAATGCTCTACAAGGCCTTTTCCAACGCCCGCCGACGGGGATACGTGCTGCGCACCGTGCAGGCCGACTGGCGTTTTCTCAATCGCGACGTGCACGGGGAATTCGATGCTATTATCTGTTTGGGTAATTCTTTCACTCACCTATTCGATGAGAGGGATCGGCGCAAGGCTTTGGCCGAATTCTATGCCATGCTGAAACACGACGGTGTGTTGATCCTCGACCAGCGCAATTACGACTCGATTCTGGATCAGGGCTTTTCATCAAAACACACCTATTATTACTGCGGAGGAGACGTCAGCGCCGAGCCGGAATTCGTCGATGAAGGGCTAGCGCGGTTCCGCTATTCCTTTTCTGACGGCTCAAATTATTACCTCAACATGTTCCCTTTGCGCAAGGCGTATACGACCCGGTTGATGTACGAGGTGGGCTTCCAGCAAGTGCATACATTCGGTGATTTTCAAGAGACCTATCGCGAGGGCGACCCCGACTTTTTTATCCACGTGGCAGAGAAAGCCTACCGCATAGAAGATTGAGGAGGATAGATAATGACCACCGGTTACTCATCGACCGTCGATGTGGCCAGAGGGTATTACAACAGTGAAGACGCAGATAATTTCTACCATTTAATATGGGGCGGCGAGGATATTCACGTTGGCATGTATGCCGATTCAGGTGAGTCTATACCTGTTGCCAGTCGCCGCACCGTGGAACATCTGGCGGCAAGGCTCAACGATCTCAATGCCAACGCACAGGTGCTCGACCTGGGATCTGGATTCGGTGGAGCGGCGCGCTTTCTGGCAGCCACCTACGGATGTCGGGTCACCGCGCTCAACCTCAGTGAAGTAGAGAACGAACGCCATCGTCAAATGAACCAAGAGGCTAAGATGGATGACCGCATAGATGTCATCGATGGCAGTTTTGAGAATATCCCATGCGATGATGGCAGTTTTGATATCGTCTGGTCCCAGGATGCCATCCTACACAGTGGTCAACGCGACCGGGTACTCGAAGAAGTAGACCGCGTGTTAAGGGAGGACGGGGAGTTTATCCTCACCGATCCCATGCAGGCCGATGATTGTCCCGAGGGGGTGCTGCAACCGATCCTCGGCCGCATCCATCTAGAGACGCTGGGCTCGCCCGGATTTTACCTGGATCAGGCCCGGAAACTGGGCTGGGATAATAAGGGGTTCCGCGATTTCACCCCGCATTTGATAACCCATTACACGCGCGTGCTGGAAGAAACCGAAAGGGAAGAAGGCAAACTGCGGGAGGTTGTCAGCGAGGACTACATAGATCGCATGAAAGCGGGCTTGTCGCGCTGGATTGAGGGTGGGCAGCGCTGCCACCTTGTTTGGGGTGTCCTGCACTTCGCCAAATCTTGTATTCAACCCGCACAATCGGAGGCTGGTCTTGGAGACGCCTAAGCGCAATGGCCTGAAACTGGAAATTCACCCTACGGTATTCTGGGCTTCGGCGGGCCTGATCGTCCTTTTCGTCGCCTTTAGTCTATTTAACTTGAAAGAGATGAACGAGGTCTTCACTGCTGTCCAGGCCGCCATCACAGCGAGGACGGGCTGGCTCTTTGTCGCTGCGGTCAACATTTATCTGGGGGTGGTGGTTTATCTGTTGCTCAGTCGCTACGGCAATATTCGCCTGGGCGGTGCCGATGCAAGACCCGAATTCACCACCTGGGGCTGGTTCTCCATGCTATTCAGCGCCGGCATGGGCATCGGCCTCGTCTTCTGGAGCGTCGCCGAGCCCATACACCATTTTATTGCACCCCCCTGGGGCGATGCGCGAACGCCAGAAGCAGCCCAACTCTCTATGGGCATTACTTTTTTTCACTGGGGCGTGCACGCCTGGGCGCTCTATGGTTTAACGGCCCTGGGGTTGGCTTATTTTGCCTTTAACCGGGGACTGCCTTTGACCATCCGCTCGGTGTTCCATCCGCTGTTGGGCGAGCGCATCCATGGGGGGCTGGGCAACCTGATAGATAGCCTCGCAGCGGTAGCTACCGTTTTTGGCCTAGCAACGTCTCTGGGCCTGGGTGCAAAGCAGATAAACGCCGGCCTCGACTATCTCTTTGAATTTGGTCAGGGTTCAACACAGCAGGTCCTCCTCATCGCCGGTATTACCCTTTTGGCGACCGTATCGGTCGTCCTCGGACTCGACAAGGGCATAAGGCGGCTCAGCCAATTCAATATGATTATTGCTCTTGTGTTGCTTTCTTTTGTTTTTGTCGTTGGCCCCACGCAGCGCCTGCTGGATGCCCTAGTACAGAATATGGGCGCTTATTTGACAAATCTGCCGCGGTTGAGTTTGTGGACCGAAGCTTATCTAGGCACTGAGTGGCAGCACGGATGGACTATTTTCTACTGGGCCTGGTGGATCGCCTGGGCGCCGTTTGTCGGCATCTTCATCGCGCGCATATCAAAGGGACGCACCATCCGCGAGTTTCTTCTGGGGGTTCTGCTGGTGCCGACGCTCATGACTTTTGTATGGCTGACGGTTTTCGGCAACACGGCGCTCTTCCAAGAACTTTCGGGCAGCGGGGGCGTGGTTGAGGCGGTGAATGATAATGTTGCCACCGCGCTCTTTGTCCTGCTAGACCAATTTCCGCTGGCGGCCATTACCTCGGCTCTGGCCATAGTCGCCATCGCTATTTTCTTTGTTACTTCGTCCGATTCGGCCTCGCTGGTGGTGGATATCATCACGTCGGGCGGCCATCACGACCCGCCCACAGTCCAGCGCATTTTCTGGGCTACAATGGAAGGGCTCGTCGCCGCCGTGCTATTGCTGGGAGGCGGGTTAAAAGCACTGCAAACCGGTGTGGTCACTACCGGTTTGCCATTCGCCCTGGTATTGCTGTTGTTAGGAGTCAGTTTGCTCCGCGGATTGAAGCAGGATTCAGCGTCTAACTGATGGGAAGCGATAGGGTAGATCGTCGCTCCCAAGTTAGTTTAACTGTTGCCGCATCGCATCCCGAATGGATCTATGGATAGCGATGTATTACTCCCTATTTGCTAAGTATTTCGTCCCCGAGTTGAAATACTTAGCAAAAGACTTCAATTTACTTTCTCAGACAATCATTTCTAACGTGATGTGTGACTTTTAAAATTCGACCAGTCCGTCAAAGTCCAGGGTTTTT
>CAXGRO010000615.1:0-3819 GCA_964012055.1 uncultured bacterium | reverse complement strand
TCGCGCAATACTCAGGCGTTGACGCTGCCCACCGGAAAGCCGGATGCCGCGCTCGCCCACCACGGTCTGGTAGCCCTCCGGAAGGGTCTGCACGAACTCATGCAACTGCGCCGAGCGTGACGCTGCTTCCACGTGCTGAAGTTCGAGGTTCGCAAAGCCGTAGGCGATGTTTTCGGCGATGCTGCCGCTGAACAGCAGCGGTTCCTGCAGCACCACGCCAATCTGGGCGCGCAGCTTGCGCTGCTGGATGTCGCGGATCGGTATCCCGTCGATAAAAAGATCGCCGTCGGTGGCGTCGTAAAAACGCGAAATCAAATTGACCAGGGTCGATTTGCCGGCGCCGCTGGGGCCCACAATGCCGATCATCTCACCGGCCTCCACGTCTACGCTAACGCGGTCGAGAATGCGCGCAAAACCGTCGTAGGTAAAGCTGACGTCGCGAAACTGCACCCGCCCCTGCAACACGCCCGGGTCCTTGGCATCTGGTGCATCCTGTACCTCGGGCTCGGTGTCGAGAATCTCAAAGACGCGCTCGGCCGTGGTCGCCGCGCTCTCCAACTCTTCGGAGAGGCTGCACAAATTGCGCACCGGCGCGTAGAACATCATCATATAGGCGATAAAGGCCTGCAAGTCGCCCAAACTGAGCACGTTACTCAAGACTTGGTTTCCCCCAAACCACCACAGAATGACCGAGCCGATCGAAGTGACAAAAGCGATGGAGGGCATAAAGTAAGCGCGCATCTTAAACATGGTGATGCGCGCCTCGCGCAACTCGGTGTTGGTGCGGTCAAAGCGCCCCATCTCGCGGCTTTCCTGGGCAAAGGCTTTGACCACTTTGACCCCGGGAATCGAATCGGCCAACATCGAATTGAGCATGGCTACGCGGCGCCAGATGCGGTGGAACACCCAGTGTATGCGGCGCGTGTAGAAGACGGTGCCGACGATCATTAAAGGCGCCGGAATGAGCGCCAACAGCGCCAGTTCCCAATTGATGTACAACAGCCAGGCGCAAATGCCCACCAGCGTTAACACGTCTATCACCATGTCCTGAAAACCGGTGGTGATAAAGCGCCGCATGCCGTCAGTGTCGCTGGTCACCCGGGTCATGATGCGCCCCGTGCTCATCTGGTTGTAAAAGCTCAGCGATAGGTATTGCAAGTGGCTGAAGATCTGCGTTTGCAAATCGTAGACGATGCGCTGCCCCAACCAGCCCAGGCAGTAAGTGCGCACGGCGCTGATAAATAAGCGCGACACGTACACCCCTATCAACCCCACCACCACCCACACCAACAACTCCACGGCACTCTCCGGCGCCGTCTTGGGCACCTCGGGCGTGAGGTTTTGAACTAATTTGCCGTCCTCCAACTGGTGGTAGGAGGAGGTAACCGGCATCATCACATCGTCGATTAGAATTTTATTGAGGTAGGGCGGCGCCAGCCCTATAAAAGTCATCGCCACGGTTAGCGAAAAACCCAGCAGGGCGATCCACTTATAGGGCTTGATGTACGAGAACAAGCGCCAGAACGTCTCGGTCTTGCGTATGCAATTATAGCAGATCTTGCTGCCCGGCCGCAGGGCGCGTCCGCAGGTGTGGCAGTGCTCCACCACCTTGACGGGCGCCTGCTCCACCTCCTCCCCCACCTCTTCCGTCTCCTGTAAGCTGGCCGCCTCTACCGCCTGCGGCACACTGGAAAACTTGTAGAACGCACTGCGCGAAAAGCGCACCAATTCGACGGTTTCGTCTTCTAACTCCACCACCAGCGCGCCGTTGCCCACGTAGTTTTTGGTCTGGATTTTCTGCACTTGATCCAGCCCAATGCGCCGCACCTCGGGATCGCTGCCGCCGTTGGGGTGAAAAACCAGCAGCCGTTCGTCGGTGAGGCCAAACCACGACTTGCCGTACATGCCGTCCGCCTGCAAATCGGCGGCCAGCAGCAGCATCAGCAACTCGCCGGGCTGTAATTCGTTGCGGATGTGGGGTTCGAGTTCTTCGGGAATGGGCTCTACTAAGTCCACAGACACCTCCCGGCAAACTCTATTTGAGAGACTGATTTGGGGGGAAAATTATAGCATGTGCAGCTAAAATACATAAAACCGTCTTTTCGACTTATACTATTATGTTCTAATCTAACCCCCATGTGAATTATCGGCAAATAGAGCCTTGTGAAGGCCCCATACTTGCTCTGTAAAGAACGATTTCCTACTTTGGTGACACGTGTATTTTGGGAGGATATTAAGACTGCGTTGGCGTTGTAACGCGGGTTGGGGGACCTCGACGCTCAACGATCGTTTACGCAGAAGAAAACGTTCATAAATAATCCATACCTCTACTGATGCCAGGGGATGGGGGGTTTGCCGGCGGTGCTTTGTGGGGGAGAAGCCGGGGGCAAAGGGCGGCCCCTCCCCCCACAGCCCGCCCTGGGGACTCACAAAGCACCAGAGACTATAAGGCAAAGCCCCTACCCCCTGGCTACCCCAAGCCCGCGCCAACCACCCCAACCTCAACCCCAACAATAGAGAAAACATGAGCAAAACTTACACTTCCGAGCAAATTCGCCAACACCTGGCCGCCCTACCGCGCCTGCGCCTGGCCGCCCTACCCACCCCCCTCGACGACCTCGAACGCCTCAGCGCCCACCTAGAAGGCCCCCGCCTGCTCATCAAACGCGAAGATCTCACCGGCCTGGCCTTTGGCGGCAATAAAATCCGCGAATTTGAATACCAGATCGCCCAGGCCGTTGAGCAGGACTACGACGTACTGGTGCACTCGGCGGCGGCCCAGTCCAACCAATCGCGCCAGACCGCCGCCGTGGCCGCCAAACTGGGCCTCAGAGCCGTTATCGTGGGCCGCGACGACGCCCACGCCCAACCGCAGGGCAACCTCTTGCTCACCCACCTCTTTGGCGCCGAAGTCCACCTGCCGCCGCAGGCCGAGCAAGCCCAGGCCCTGGCCGCCAAAATGGAGGAGTTGCGCCTGCAGGGCCACAAACCCTTCCACACCAGTTCAGAGTGCGCCATCTACCGCAGTATCGCCTACGTCGACGGCTTTCTCGAACTGTGGGACCAATTGCAAGAGCGCGGCATCCACCCCGACGCCATCTACCTGTGTTCCGGCGCCCACACCCACGTGGGGTTGATCGTCGGCGCCCGCGCCCTAGGCCTCGACCTGCGCGTTGTGGGCATCAGCCCCAGCCCGCGTGACGACGCCCAAACCGCCGAGGGCCTGGCCACCATCGCCCGCAACAACGCCGCAACGATAGGTCTGGACCTCGAATTCACCCCCGCCGACTTTGAGAGCTATGCCGCCTTTGTCGGCCCCGCCTACGGCGTCACCACCGACGGCAGCCGCCAGGCGCTGCAATTGCTGGCGCGCCAGGAGGGCATTGTGCTCGACCCCAGCTACACCAGCAAAACCTTTGACGGGCTGCTGACCCACATCCGCGAAGGGTGGTGGAACAAAGACCATACCATTGTATTTGTGCACACCGGCGGCACGCCGGCACTCTTTGCCTACAGCGAAGAATTGGGACTGGAATTCTGAAGCATGCAATTGCCCGCACCGCAAGAAGAACGCCTGCTAAAGCGCGACACCCTGGTCCGCCGCCTGCTGCAAGAACTCGGCGAAGACCAGGTCATCTACCGCGCCGCCGACCTGATAGTTTACGAGTGCGACGCCCTGTCGGCCTACCGCCAGCGGCCCATGGCCGTGGTTTTGCCGCGCACCAGCCAGGAAGTCTCTACCGCCGTGCGCCTGTGCGCCGATGCGGGCATTCCCATCGTGCCCTGGGGCGCCGGCACCAGCCTGTCGGGCGGCGCCCT
>CAXGRO010000614.1:0-3826 GCA_964012055.1 uncultured bacterium | reverse complement strand
CGAGGGCCTCACAAAGCACCAGAGGCAAGGCCCTCTCCCCAATTCGCCCAAGCCACCCCCCACCAACCCACAATAGAACAACAAAACACCTCACTCGGGCAAAACCTGATCCAACACGCGCATATAATTTCCCCCTAGAATTTTCGTCACATCCTCATCGGAGAAACCCGCCTGTAATAAACCGTCGGTAAGCCACGGTAGACAGGCCGTATTAAAGTGAGTGCCAATGCCAACGTGATCAACGCCCATTACGTCTACGGCGTAGCGAATATGCGTCAACGCTTTGTCGATTTCGGCCGGATTTACCTGCGTCATGAGGGCGTCGCCTTGCGGGCGCGAAATGGCGGGACACAGACCCAAAAGGCCGCCGCGCGCGGCCATGGCTTTCATGACCTCGTCGGGCGTGGAGCGCAAACCGTCTTCTAAGGCGCGAGGGTTGGAGTGGGTGTCGGCCACAGGGACTTGAGAGAGCTCGATAATGTCGAGGGCGCAAACGTCGTTGGTGTGGGCCAGGTCGATGAGAATGCCGTTGGCGTTCATCTCTTCAATCATGCGCACGCCCAGGGCGGTGAGTTTGCCGCCCGAGCGAATCTCGTCGGAGGCGTCGTAGCCCAGCTCGCGGCCGGTCTGGCCGATGGTGATCATGCGCAAGCCCAAGCGGGCGAACATGCGCAAAACGCCGGGACCGTCGCCAAACCAGTCGCTGCGGTTGGCGCCCATGAGAACGGCAATTTTGCCCTGGGCTTTGGCGGTGGCAATGTCGCCGCGGCGGCGCACCAGCAGGACTTTGTCGGGGTTTTCTTCGACGTTGATGAGAAAGCGGTCGAGGACGCCCAAAACCAGCTGGGTGCTGTTCTTGATGGCCAGGGAGAGGAACATGTCCTCGGTGTCGGGGCGGCCCGGGCGGTAGGTGGGGTCGTCTTTCCAAAAGTGGAGGAAGTTGGAATCGTATTGGGCGGGACCGCCTTTGCACATTACCACATCCATACCCCACTCGGCGAATTTGACGAAGTCGCCGCGGCAGCTGTTTTGGCGCTGGCCCAGGTCGATGTGATCAGCGACAAAGCGGGGGTGGGTGAGGTTGAGGCCCAGCATGTCGCAGATGGGGTGGTCGCGGTGGAATTGTTGGGCGCGTGCGGAAATGGCTTCGATCATGGAGATTCTCCAGGGCAGAAGGGGCGCTGGCGCGCTTGTGGTGTTAATAAAGTGCCGCCGTGGTCGCCCACGACAAAAGATTGTTCTATGTGCAGGGAAGCCGTGCCGGGGATGAAGGTCATGGCCTCCAGGTTGAGTGTCATGTCTTTTTCTATGGGCAAATCGGCGGGTTCGTCAACGCAATCATCCTGGATGCGCAGGCCGGTGTCGGCGACCAGAATGGGGTAGTCGCGCACTTCCAAACCGACGCCGTGGCCGTGCGGGAACGAGGCGGTAATGCCGTGGTCGTGCAGTGCTTCCCACATGGCGGCGGGGACACTGGAGGCTTTGGCGCCGGGGCGCATGGCCTGCTGGCCTGCTTCCATGCACTGGCGCAGGGCATCGTATTTTGTGGCGAGATCGTCGGAGAGGGGCGACAGAGCCAGGGTGAGGCCGCTGTCGGAACCGCAGTATTTGTAGATGCAGCCGTAGTCGACGTAGAGGGCGTCGTCGGCGTTGGGCCGGTAGTCCATTTCGGTGCCAATGCCCATGCCCTTGGGGGAAAAGGCAAAGTGGTCCAGGTCGGCGCCGCGGGCGGCCACTTCGCTGCGGAAGTGGTCGGCCAGTTCGAGCATGGAGCGGCCGGGTTGGGACAGGGCCAGGCTGCTGGCGGCGGCTTCTTCGGCAATGGCGGCGGCTCGTGCCAGGAGCTCAAGTTCCTCGGCGGATTTTACCATGCGGATCAGGCGGATCAGGTTGGAGCAGTCTTTGAACTGGGCTGCGGGCAAGGCCTGGCGGACGGATGTGTGCAGGGAGGCCGGTAGGCCTTCCCACTCTATGCCGATGCGGGCGGTGTCGAGGCCGCGATCTTTGAGCAGATTTGCCAGGGCGTCGACGGCGTTGGGCGCATAAGGCGTGGCGGCCAAAAGATCGAAGATTTCCTGCTGGCTTTCGGTCAGCGGCTGCGCGGGTGGGGTGCGGTCGAAGGAGTCGCCGCCAAAGAGACGCAGGTCGCGGACCCAGATGTCCATGGCGTTGCCGGCCAGGGTGGCGTCAATGGCCAGGGCTGGGTCGCCTTCGCTGGGAAAGAGGGCAAAGGAGGGAAGCAATTCGCCGCTGCCGCCGGGCTTGACCATGAATTCCTTAAATTGATCGGCGAGCCAGCAGTAATAGCCCGAGAAGTAGGTGATGTTGACCGGTGAGGTGGCCACCAGGGCGTCGAGGTTGCAGCGGCGCATGTAGTCGAGGGCGCGGTCGCGGTTGAAGAGCATGGCGTTTGTCCTAGTTGATGGGGGTGGCGTTTTCCCAGGATTCGCTGTCCCACGAGCGGGCGATGGCGGCCTGAATCTGGGCTACGGCCAGGGCTTCGGCAAAGCCGGGTTGGCCTTGCTGGCCGCTGGCGACGGATTGCAGAAATTGATGGGCCTCGATGGTTTTTAAGTCGCCATATCCCAGGCTCAGGGCGGGGCCGGGGGCGAAGCGGGCATGGAAGGGGTGTTCGGGGCCGCTGAAAATGGTGGTGAAACCGTCGTGGGAAATCTCGTCGTCGGGCAGGTAGACCTGCAATTCGTTCATGCGTTCAAAGTTCCAACTGAGGGCACCCTTGGTGCCGTTGATTTCAAAGGCCATCTGCGATTTGAGGCCGTTGACGATGCGGCATACCTCAAAGGTGCCCTGGGCGCCGTTGGCAAATTGCACCAAGGCGCCCACGTAGTCTTCGTTGGTGACGGCGGCCTTTGGGCCGTCGCTGGCGACCGAAAAGTGGGTGCCTTCGCCGGGTGTGGGCAGGGGGCGCTCGGCGACAAAGGTGTGTTTATTGCCCACCACGCGCGCGACGGGGCCGGCGAGCATGTGGGCCATATCGGCGACGTGCGACATGAGATCGCCCAGGGCGCCCAGGCCAGCGTGCTGGCGCTCAAAGCGCCACGAGAGCACACCTTCGGGGTTGCTGGCGTAGCCCACCAGAAAGCGGCCGCGGTAGTGGGTCAGTTGGCCCAATTTGCCGTCCTGGATCAATTGCAGGGCGTGGCGCACTACGGGCGCCCAGCGGTAGTTGAAGCCGACGCCGCTGATCACCCCGGCGCGGCGGGCGCAGGCGGCAATGCGGGCGGTCTCTTGCGGGTCGCGGCCGACGGGTTTTTCGCAGAAGATGTGTTTGCCGGCCTGGGCCGCGGCTTCGGCGACTTCCAGGTGCATGGCGTTGGGGGTGGCGATGTTGACCACCTCTACGTCGGGGTCAGTTACGACCTGGCGCCAGTCGGTGGTGGCGCGGGCAAATCCAAAACGCGCTTGCGCCTCGCGACCCCGGGCTTCGACCTCGTCGCCGCAGTTGACCAGCTGGGGCTGAATGTCGCTGTCCCAAAAACGGTCGGCGAGTTGGTTGTAGGAGCGGCTGTGGACCTGGCCCATCCAGCCCATGCCGATCACGCCAATGCCAATGGTGCGCGCCATAGATATACTCCTTTAGATATTTTTGGATGGGCTATGATAGGATGTGGATGAGTGGATGTCAATGAAAGGGGAAGAGGTGGGATAGAGAGTTTTTGGGGGGCTGGTTGATGGGGGTGGGCTTTGGGCGTTTTAGGGAGGGGGTGGCTGCGCTGGATTGGTAGGAGAGTAATACTTATACTACCTATGTCAATGGTTCGGCCATTTTTCAGGCCGCAATTTTTCCAAGATCTCTCAGGGTATG
>CAXGRO010000613.1:0-3827 GCA_964012055.1 uncultured bacterium | reverse complement strand
TAGAACGCCGGCCTGTCACGCCGGAGGTCGCGAGTTCGAGTCTCGTCGGTCCCGCCATAATGAAAAGCCCTGGAAGCGTCATTCTTAGCTTCCAGGGCTTTTTCTTTTACTTTTCCTAAACTTCAATTATAGGCTGTCAGGTAATAAACTAAAGTTTTAGGCGCTTAGTTCATTCAACTGGCGACCGAATTACTTTAATTATCAACCTGACGAGCTATAAGTAACAAGTTACAATACTCACCTCACTATCGTCTAGCCGCTCCTGACCCGGAGCCCATCCTGGTCGAGGTGGGCCGCATCGTTGAAAACGGCCTGCGGGAGGAGACCTACCTCCAGACCTTGCGTCACCTCGAACGGGACCTGGTCTTGCACCAAGTCGTACACAAGCTGCAAACGGCCCTCCAACGTCGGGACCAGACGTTTGAAGAAAAACTGCTGGATTTTGTCATGATCCTGCTGTCGCACGGCATCTTTCGCTCCGGCACCGTCTCCTTGCCTTCGCCGGTGCCGGCCATACACGACGGCGAGCTTTTTGACTTTGTGCGCATCGTCCTGACCCTGGTCAATACGCAAGCCCCCCGCGAGGACATCTGCTACGCCAAACCCAGGTCGTCGGTCTCGGGACAGATCGTCGATTGGGCCAGTTTGGGCCGCAATATCGTCGACTCCCCCATCGCGGCCTCCCCGCTGCGCATCGAAATCCCCCTACACCGGACCGCCGATCAAACCGTGCTGGCCTGCACTGTAAAGAAGAAACCCTTTAACGACCTGGGCAGCGCCCACCGCCAGGACCAACGCGGGGTGTGGCTGCCCCTGTTTTGTGAGGGTAAGCACAGCGGCGCCTTTGCCACGGGCTGCAACGCCCGGTATCTGGGCTTGACCTACCACAAACTGGAGGTCCTGGCGCCGGCGTTTGAGATGTTGGGGCGGGTATTGGCTGAGAATCAAGAACCCTATTTCGAGCAGGTGCCGTTCGATCCAAACCATTTACTGACAGGGAAAATATAAAATCGCTTAAGAGACCGCTGCGCTCTGCAGCAAATCGCAAATGGATATCTGAGGAGGCTGGCCATGTGCAAATATACGGTCACATTTAGTCAGGAAGCGCTAAAACAGCTCAGGTTTAGTGGCAAGAGTATCCACCAGCTCGAACGCGAATTAAATGTGCCGCAATCGGTGCTAATTCAGTGGATACACCAGGCCGCCGTCACCGAAGATTGCCCCACGGCCCCAGAAGATACGGCCGATGAATTAGATCGCTTGCGCAGTGAAAATGCCCGGCTGCGCATGGAGCAGGATGTTTTAAGAAAGAATATTAAAGCCCTGTTTTCGATCCGCCCGTTTTAGGAACCACCGCATCGAGATATAGAAGCGATCGGCGAGAAGTTGCTGGCCAGCTTGTCCCCCGCCGCCACGGGCCGTTCGATCCAAACCCTGGGAATTCCACTGGCCCCAAACCATTCAGAACAACGCCTCTTCCTCCGCAACTACGCCCCCCCTACAGGAAGGAAACCCTTTGAAGGTGGTTTGAAACGCACACAGAACAGAGATATTCGCAAAGCCAAAGAATACTGACTGGGCAGCAACGAGATGAACCGGTTTACGCCACCCGGTGGCGCCTAGAAGTGCGTATTTGGGCGTCGGGAACGGTTGGTGTAAAATTTCCGTTTGGCTGAATATGCTCTATTAGATTTCCCCATCTTCCCCCATGTCGCTCATGGCAGGGTCGCCTCCTTGCCCAGCTGCTTCTCTAGCCAAACCCTGAGAGGAACGTCTTCATCAAAAGGCGTCGTATAGCGATGCACATCCACCGGCTCCTGCCGGAAAAGCTGCCTCTGGATAGGGTCCAGATCTTTCCAGTACTTCTTTACGTTGCAGGGACCTCGCGGGGCGAGCCAGCGATAGCTGTAGCCATAGAAGAGCGCCTTCCTTGGCTCGCGCCAGTAGTTGGCGCTGGCCGAGTGCCACAGCCGGCGATCGAAAACGACCGCAGTGCCCGGCGCCGCCAGGAGCGGAATCGCCCCACGCATCTTCGCCTTTCGTCCGGCCTTTGGGAATTTCATCGAATCCTTCAGCTGACTGCCCGGGATCACGTGAAAATTGCCGCGACCGGGTGCGCTGGTGTCGGATAGAAAGAACCCGACCTTCACCGACAACCGGGGCCGCGGACTGGTCTCCATCTCGACGTTGACGCGACTTGTATCCTGATGCCAATTTAGCCCCAGTCCGCGCTCGCTGTCTTCCGGCTCAGGCGGCGTTACATTGGCGTGGGCAAGGTAGAGATGGATGTTCCAGCCAAGAATGCCCCACACCTTTGGAATCGTCTTGTAGTAGTCGATCAGGTCGACAAAGCAGCGATCCTCCTTGAAGAAATCCCGCGTGTGCAGCGTTTCGTGCGCCCCCAATCCCTTTCTGCGTTCCTTGGCGTAGAGCTTGTCCAATGCGGCCTTGAGCCTTCTCACCCGATCATTCGACAGGGCGCCCGGGATCATTAGATAGCCGTTCTTGTGGAAAAAGGCGTTCTCCTCATCTGTTAGCTGATACTTGAGACAGCGTCTGTTCATAGCTCTCCTTCCGCGCTTGAGCCTGGCATTGGTCGGTACTGCGCAAGAAAAGGCCATAGAAGCAAAAGCGCTCTGGGACGGCGGATCTGTACATGAGCGCGGGGTTGCTTCCACAGGATCGGCGATAGCGGAGGATTGTACGGTGTTCTCGATAGGGGGTCAAGCTGAGATGAGCGGGCTGGGCGATTTGCACGTCTGACCGCTGGAACATATTTTTCGGGCGTTGTGCGAACATCCCACTCATGTGTAAGCGAAACAGGCGCGTCCTACGGTGGAGAGGATCGGGGCATGGGTGGACGGCGACTTAATCTTCGCTCAAATCGCCTGGGCACAATTGGAGAGGATATGGCGACGATATACTGGAAATACGAGAAGCCGACGACGGTCCGCACAGCGGTCTCCGCGTTCGAAGAGCGATTCGCGTGAGCTTCCGTGTAGCCAGAGCCGCCTTCATCAAATAGAGAAGGTCCCCATGGTAACAACAAGGATGACCGGGGCACTGCTGACGGGAGCGCTGGTCTCGATCCTCAGCAGCAGCGGCAGGGTGGTTGCCCAGACCGTCGTTGAGGTGACGACCCCGATGGCGCCACCGGCCTGGGCGTTGATGGAGCGGGACCTGCTCGACTACAGCGCTGCGGCAATCCAGGCGTTCTACGACTACTTCTATGACGACCGCGGCTACCTGCTCCATACGCCCCGCTGGGGCACCGTGGACGGGACGGACGACGCCCTCGACACGGTGGGCGGACTGGCCCCTCTTGCACAGCATGGGCGCGCCGGAGGTCGTGCTGGAGCTCTTCCTCAAGGCGTATGAGGGCCACCTGCTGCAGTACAAGGAGGTGACCACGAAGCGGACCGATGTGGCCGAACACGGGGCGTACTACCGCGAGCTGCTGCCGATGTCGGACTTCTTCCACCAGGGAGAGGCGCTGCGGGGCCCCCTGTTCTGGGGGCTGTCCGAACCGGCCGCCCTGCTATACCAGAAGCGGATGCGACGCTTCGCCGGCTTCTACACCGGCGCCGACCCGGAGGCGCCGAACTACGATCGGGTCCACAAGGTCGTCCGCAGCCACTGGACCGGCAGCCGTGGCCCCATGCTGCGCGACGCGGTACCCGAGGACTGGGTGGGAGAGCCGCTGGCGGGGGGACGCTTCCACATGCTGCACAGCGCCAGCCGCGAGCGGATGCAAAGCTTCGACGAGTACTACCCCGCGATGTTGGCGAACCGCCCCGAGGACCTCGAGCTCCAGGGAGATCATCCCC
>CAXGRO010000612.1:0-3845 GCA_964012055.1 uncultured bacterium | reverse complement strand
CTGCTGAGCGCATCCAATGCCGTGCGCACCACGCGGTGCGAGGTGTCGCCCAGACTCTTGAGCAATTGCGGCACTGCGGCCGCCGCGTGGGAATCCATCTCCCCCAACGCATACGCCGCATTGATGCGCGTCCACTCGCTCTCACTCTCCAACTCCCCAGCCGTGGCCGCCACCGCCGGCCCGCCCAACGCCGCCAGCGCACTGGCGGCGTCTTCCATATTCGTCGCCCCTTCGCCCCAGGGCTGGGGCACCTCGTGCCGGTCTTCGCGCCGGCCGGCCGCGCGCAAATTTTCCACCAGCGGCGCTACCGCCGCCTCGCCCAACGCCCCCAGCGTATAGATAGCCGCCGTGCGCACCGCCTGGTGGTCATTGCCCAGCATGTCGACCAACGCCGCAATGGCCTCATTGGCCGCCGCGCCACACGCCGCCAAACCCTGAATAGCCGTCAGCCGCGTCGCCACCTCGTGGTCCGCCGCCATTTCGCCGATCAACTGCCTCACGTCGCCGCCGTGCGCTTGCTTGTGCCAGCTCTCGTAGCGATTGCGCCGCCCGCACAGCCAATCCCACACGTGCGACCAGGCCAACTCCAAATCAAACGGCGTCTCAATCTGCTGTGGCCGCCGCCACGCGCTATCGCGACAATCCCACGACGGCGCCATCGGCTCCGTCGCCCGCACGTAAATAAACTTGATCATGTGCCGCCGCCGGTCGAGCACATTGACCCCGGCCGCGTGCCCCACGTCAAAATGCGTCAGCGACACCGTCCCGGCCTTGCCCGCCCAGGGCACATTGCGCCGCCTATCCTCGTCGGTCAGCCCCTTATTGTACTGCGTCCCCGGTATAACGTGCGTCGGCCCCAGTTCAACCGGCGTGTCTTGCGGGTAGTACATGATGCGGGCAAAACGCGGGTAGTGCTGCCGCGGCCGGCCCAACGGCGTGTAGCCGTCCTGGTGACTGTTCTGTGCCAGCTTGGCCGCCACCTCTTTGTCGCTCAACTTTCCCTCGGCCGCCCCCAGGTGGTGGTCGTAGCGGTGCGGGTGCTCGATATACCCCTCACCCAGCACGCTGATCAAGGCGCCGCGCACTTCGGGGCTGTTAAGTATGTGCCGCATCTCCGGCACCCACGGCAGCACATTATTGCCCGGGTTGGCGCCCTGGTCCAGAATATCGCACAACTTCTCGTAGATGATCTGGTGAATACCCTCGGGCACCGAGGGTTCCAGTACGAGATACCCGTCTACAATAAATTGACGCACCTGCTCGTCGCTGAGCAGGACGGCTTCTTTGTCGCTCATTAAAATTCTTTCTCCTCTATATTTTTAACTTTGAAAATCCATTCGCCATTTCCAACCCCGCCTCCATCCCTTATAATCTTCCCTTATCAACGCGCATAAATTTATACGCTTCCCATTTTGCCAGCAATAGATTCCAGGCACCCAAGCCAAAAGGAACACACCCATGTCCCATCGCGACATCGACCTCAAATTAGACGAGTTAAAAATAAACGGCTTTGCCGTCTTTGAAGACCTCATCCCGGTAGAAACCATCGACCACCTGCACGACGCCTTCTTCCCCCTGCTGGAAAATGTGCGCCAGCGAGAGACCGAAATTTTGCCCGGCGACCGCGGCGACATCCGCAGCGGCCACGGCCGCCAGCAACTGCCCCACCGCTACACCATGTACGTACCCTGGGTGCAACCCTTTGCCGACCCCCAACTCTACGAAAACCCGGTGCTGCTCGAATTCCTCGAGCGCTACTGGGGCACCGACGACTTCCACGTCACCTGCTACCACTCCAATAACCCCTACCCGGGCACCGACTTCCAGCACTGGCACCGCGACGGCGGCGTGTCGCGACTCACCCCGCACGTGGGCCTGGAAACCTGCCCCCACTTCGGCATCAAATTCCCCCTGGTCGACACTTCCGAAGAAAACGGCAGTATAGAAGTTTTCCCCGGCACCCAATACCTGGCCGACCCCGAGCTCGAAGGCCGCTACGACGAGGTTCTATTAAAGGGCGACTTTGCCACCACCCGCCGCCTCAACATGAAGCGCGGCACCGTGTGGATTCAGGACCCGCGCACCCTGCACCGCGGCACCCCCAACCGCGCCGACCACCCGCGCCCCGAAGTGGTCATCTGCTTCTCCCTGCCCTGGTTTGCCATGCAGCGCCAGATTGAAATGGACCAGGCCGAATACGACGCCCTTTCCGAGCGCGGCAAAAAACTGCTGAGCCGCTGTAGAGTTGTGGAGTATAGTTGATCAGAACAGACTAAAACGAATAATGAACTCTTCGTTTACACGTCGCGGGTGTTTATAAAACCCGCCGCCCTTAATCCCGCCGCATGCGCTCCAACCCAAAGAGCTGCCGGCACCGCGGCGAGCGCCGCCGCACCGCATCGACAAAATCCCCCTGCGCCACGCACTGCTCGTATTGCTTCATGCCAAAATGGGTGTAATTGAAAAGCAGCATGCGCCGCGCCCGGTCGCATTTATTGTCCATCGCCGTGTGCCAGATCGCCCCGTTCCACAAAACCGCATCGCCGGCCTTGCCCACCAGTTTGACTTGCCCGGGCATATCTTCCAAACACTCGTATTTCGCTACCCCGTCCTCGCCAGGGTCCACCTTATGGCTACCCGGCACCACGCTGAACGGCGCCGTATCCTCGTCCACATCTTCGACAAAGAAAAAAATCTTAATCTTCAAAAAGGGCGCCTCACTCACTCCCATCCGCTCCCACCACGCCTTGTCCGCCGCGCTCCACTGCTCAGCCTCCTCATACCTCCAGGTCGGCGAATCCCGGTGCCACTTGGTGTGCGACTTACTGCCCGCCAGTTTGACGTGCAGCGCATTGTCGATCATCTGGATGTCGGGCCCAATAAAACGCTCGGCAATGTCCACCGTATCCTCCAGTTCCAGCAAATCGACAAAGACCTCACTGTGCGGCGCCACCCCAAACACCACGTGCGCCGTCTCCCCCAGCCCATACGGCCTGAATTTCACGCCCTCCTCCACCGCCCTGACCCATTCCTGCCGCGTCTCCGCCTCCACTCGCCCGAACTCACCCTGCACCCGCTCCAAACGCTCACCCTCCAACACCCCTTCGACTTTTAAATACCCCTGATCATCAAAAAACTTAAAATCTTGTTTCTGCAGATCCATCGCATTTCCTCTAACTATTCCCACTACCCCTTCTCCTTAACTTGCCGCCTGCGGCTGTGCAACACCCGCTCGGTATACCCGTTGGCCTCCGCCCGCCCCCCAAACACCAGATCTAACGCCGCCTGAAACTCGATGCTGTCGCCAAAGTCGGGCACCATATTGCGGTAGTTCGCATCCCCCGCATTCTGCCGATCCACCACCGCCGCCATGCGCTCAAACGTCTGCCGCACCTGCGCCTCGCTCACTATGCCGTGCTGTAGCCAATTGGCCATGTGCTGGCTCGAAATGCGCAGCGTCGCCCGGTCTTCCATCAACCCCACGTCGTTGATATCGGGCACTTTAGAACAGCCGATCCCCTGCCCCACCCAGCGCACCACATACCCCAGAATGCCCTGGGCATTATTGTCCAATTCCCGCTGAATTTCCTCCGCCGTCAAATCGCGGTCCAGCAGCGGCGGCGTCAGAATGTCGTCCAAACTGGCCCGCCCCCGCTGCGCCAGCTCCTGTAGCCGCTGCGGCACGTATACCTGGTGGTAGTGCACCGCGTGCAGCACCGCCGCCGTCGGCGACGGCACCCAGGCCGTGGTGGCCCCGGCCTGCGGGTGCGAAACTTTGCTCTCCACCATTTCGAGCATCTTATCGGGCATGGTCCACATGCCCTTGCCAATCTGGCCCCGCCCCA
>CAXGRO010000611.1:0-3849 GCA_964012055.1 uncultured bacterium | reverse complement strand
CTTCTTCGGCGGCATGGCCGATCACTGGAACGTGCCCGCCTACGACTTCGCCCTGCCCGGCGTCACCTCGATCTCCATCGATGTGCACAAACTGGGCTACGCCAATAAAGGCGTTTCTTCCCTCCTATTGCGCGACGCCGCTCTCGAACAATACCAGCGCTATACTTTTGATAACTGGCCCTGCGGCCTCTACTCTACCCAGAACCTGGCCGGCTCCCACTCGGGCGGTGGCCTGGCCTCGGCCTGGGCCGTTATGCGCCACCTGGGCGAGGACGGCTACCGCCAAATAGTCGGCGAAATCCTCGCCACCCGCGACCGCATGGTTGGGGGCATTGCCGCCATCGACGGTCTGCAAATCTGGGGCACGCCCCACGCCTACCTCATCGCCTACGGCTCCGATGCTTTCGATATCTTTGCCGTCGACGAAGGCATGGCCGCCCGCGGTTGGCTCTGCAGCCGTCTCATCTCACCGCCTGCTATCCACCTCTTTCTCGATCGCTCACACAGCACCAGTGTCGACGACTACCTGGCAGATCTAGCCGAGGTCGTCGAGGCAGTAAAAGCCGGTAAAATCACCAGCCAGAACCGCCAGGCCGTGTACGCGCGCTGACACAAATACAGGAGCCTCCATGAAGGTCTACGACGCCATCGCCCAAATACTCAAAGCCGAAGCAGTGGAATACCTCTTCGCCTATCCGCTCAACCCCATCATAGACGCCGCCGCCAACGTCGGCATCCGCCCCGTCATCGTGCGCCAGGAGCGCACCGGGCTGCACATGGCCGACGCCTTCAGCCGCGCCACTTCGGGCCGGCGCCTGGGCGTCTTTTGCATGCAGAGCGGCCCCGGCGCCGAAAACGCCTTTGGCGGCGTCGCCCAGGCCTACGCCGAATCGGCGCCCATCGTCGTCTTGCCCATGGGCTACGGCCGCTCCCGCACCAACGTGGCGCCCAATTTTAACTCGGCCCTCAACTTTCGCCACGTCACCAAATCCTGCGAGCAAGTGCTGCTGCCGCAAGACGTGCCCGCCGCCATGCGCCGCGCCTTCACCCAGGTCAAAAACGGCCGCCCCGCCCCCGCCCTGGTCGAATTTCCCCAGGATTTATTGGAGGGAGAATTCCCCGGCGATCTCGACTACCAACTCACGCCAACCCTGCGCTACGGCCCCGACGCCGCCGCCGTCGACGCCATCGCCGAAGTTTTGGCCACCGCCGAACGCCCGCTCATCTACGCCGGCCAGGGCATCCACTACGCCCAAGCCTGGGACGCCCTGCACCAGCTGGCCGAATTGCTCGGCGCCCCGGTGGCCACCAGCCTGGGTGGCAAGAGCGCCTTTCCCGAAGACCACGCCCTGGCGCTGGGCACCGGCGGCCGCTCCATGCCCAAAACCGTACACCACTTCCTAAAAAACGCCGACCTGATTTTTGGCATCGGCTGCAGTTTCACCACCACAGTTTTTGGCGCCGCCATGCCCCAGGACAAAACCATCGTCCACGCCACCCTGGACCCGGCCGATATCAACAAAGACGTGGCCGCCGACCACGCCCTGGTCGGCGACGCCCACCTCACCCTGGAAGCCCTGCTCGCCGCTCTCGGCCAACGCCATAACAATTCTTTTAGCGAGCGCGCCACACAGGTAGCCACAGAAATCAAATCCGTCAAAGAGGAATGGCTGAGCGAATGGTCCGCAAAGCTCGACTCCGCCGAGGTCCCCCTCACTCCCTATCGCGTCATCCGCGACCTGATGCACACCGTCGACCGCGCCAACACCATTATCACCCACGACTCGGGCAGCCCGCGCGACCAGCTCATCCCCTTCTGGGAATGCCCCACCCCACTCTCCTATCTGGGCTGGGGCAAGAGCACCCAATTGGGTTACGGCCTGGGCCTGGCCATGGGCGCCAAAATGGCCCACCCGGACAAGCTCTGTATCAATGTCTGGGGCGACGCGGCCATCGGCTTCACCGGCATGGACATAGAGACTGCGGTGCGCGAGCGCATCCCCATTCTCTCCATCCTCTTCAACAATTTCTCCATGGCCATCGAACTCCCAGTCATGGAAATTTCCACCGAAAAATTCCGCAGCACTGATATTTCGGGCCACTACGCCGACATGGCCAAATCTTTTGGCGCTTACGGCGAGCGAGTGGAATCGCCGGACGACATCATCCCCGCCATCCAGCGCGGCATAAAGCAAACACAAGCCGGCAAACCCGCCCTGCTCGAATTCATCACCTGCAAAGAAATTTCATATTCTTTGTTTAATGATTAAAAAACTCATTTCCTCTTCAAAAAGAGATTCGATACATTAGGAAAGATTTAAAAGAGAAAGAAATTTTAGAAACAATACTGTGGACACTTTTTGTAAGCTATTGATAAATAACGGCTTAGACAAATAGGTATTGAAATTTATAACTTGTTGATAAATAATCACTTACGAATTTCAACCTTACAAAAATCCGCTCAAAATCGAAAAAGTGTCCACAGTATTGCTAAAGATATTATAAGATGAAAGATCTCCTTTTATAAAAATCTAAAGAGAATAGGGACTACCCCTGAAATGTTATGATACGATATATCGTGTCCGAATTGGGAAGTGACAATACATCCCCTCCTCTCATACGACCTGATACCTTATAAACTGTATTGAAATAGCCACCCGATAAACGATTGACGTGAATCAGATTCTTCGCCAAATAAATCACACTGAAATAAAATTCCATCGTCCGAACGCATTGCCTCTGGTTCTTGCCATCCTACTAATTCTGTGCCCTTCTCTGGCCCAGGCCAGCACCGGCAAAATCGCCGGCACGGTGCGCGACGCCCAGAGCGGCACCCCCCTGCCCGGCGCTAATATCACCCTGGTCGGCCTGGCCCAGGGCGCCGTGGCCGACGAGAAAGGCCGCTTCTTCATCCTCAACGTCGCCCCCGGTGCCTACGCCCTCACCGCCACCTACATCGGCTACCGCCCCCTCATCCTGCAAGACGTGCGCGTATCAGCCGACCTCACCGCCAGCGCCGACCTCCACCTCACTCCCAACGACGTACAAGTTGAAGCCATGGTGGTGCGCGCCCAACGCCCCATCATCGACAAGAACGCCACCAACGCCGTGCGCATCGTCGAAGGCAAAGACATCGAAGCTCTGCCCTTCCGCGGCGTCTACAACGTATTGGCGCAACAGGCCGGCGTGGTGGAAGACCAGGGCCGCTTACACGTGCGCGGCTCGCGCAGCGACGAAGTGGGGTATTACGTCGAAGGCGCCAACGTGCGCAACTTCGTCACCGGCTTTAGCGCCGTCAACCTCATCGACGAGGCCATCGCCGAAGTCCAACTCCAGGCCGGCGGCTTTAACGCCGAGTACGGCGGCGCCAACAGCGGCATCGTATTGCAGGAATTGCGCACCGGCAGCAGCGAGTGGCAAGTCAACCTGCTCAGCGAAACCGACAAATTCACTCCCAAGTACAAGCAGCGCCTGGACACCTACTCCTACGGCTACAGCGGCCAGGTACTGACCTTAAGCGGCCCCCTCGCCGGCAACCAGAAAATCCGCACCTTTGTCGCCGGCCAGCGCCGGGTGCGCGACTCGCGCCCGGTAGTGTGGGACGGTTTCCTGCTAACCGATCTGCAAGACTCCGGCGACCGCGGCGGCCGCATCCACTGGGCCGACCCCGACACCCCCGACGCCGTCGAAAGTTTAGAGCTGCGCCCCGGCAACATCGCCCATACCGCCCGCGAAGCCGTTGACTTCAACGGTACCCTGCTCTTCGACTACAGCCCCCTGCAAGTGCGCCTTACCGGCCTTCACTCTACCGACGACATCCAGCTCAACCCGGCGCCGGTGCGCAACCTC
>CAXGRO010000610.1:0-3852 GCA_964012055.1 uncultured bacterium | reverse complement strand
TACGTTTTTTTCAACCCCTTTCTACAAAATTGGACCTTTTTAAGACGGCTTCTAAAAACCTTTGCCATTGCATCCGCTCGCCTTTTTGGCCCTCACCCGTCCGCTCAATTGCCTCATCGCCGCTCTGTCAGTCTACATTGGCGCCTTTACTTTTGATCAGCACGGGCCGACGTTGGAGTTGCTTGCAGCCGCCCTTTCAGCCGCCCTCATCGCCGCGGCCGGCAACGCCTTCAACGATGTGCGCGACGTGGCCATCGATCGCATCAATCGCCCCGCCCGCCCCCTGCCCGAAGGCAAACTGAGCCAACGCGCTGCGGTGTATTTTTCTTGCGCGCTCGCTTTTATTGGCCTGGCCTGGGCCTGGTGGCTCGGTCCTCTAACCGGATGGCTTGCCAGCGCTATCGTGGGCGCTTTGGCAATATACAGTATATCCTTAAAAAACACATCTTTCTGGGGCAACCTGTGCATTGCCTTAATCGGTGCCCTGGCCTTTCCCTACGGCGCCCTGGCGCTGGGCGGCCTGGGGCGCTCGTGGATTCCGGCCGGCTTTGCTTTGCTCTTCCACCTGGGCCGCGAAATCGTCAAAGATATCGAAGACATGGCCGGCGATCGGGCCGTCGGTGCCCGCACCTTACCTCTGGCCTGGACGCCGCGCCAGGCCGCTCATCTCGCTTCGCTCATCTTTTTGTTTTTAATAGCACTTACCACATGGCCCTGGATTGCAGATCTGTACGGCCACGCCTACTTAATTATCGTCGCTTTGGTCGATTTTCTGTTACTCTATGTCATTTTTAAACTCCAGCACACCCGGGCTCAACTCGCCCATTTTCGCCTGGCTGAGTACCTTAAAGCTGGCATGTTATTGGGCTTAGTGTCCATTATCGCCGGCGAAATTGCACGCTGAGGTTTTGTCTTTTTTCATACCTTGCCGGATATTATAAAATTCATTGGCAGAAGCAATTTTGCGCCCCCCCATGCAAATACGAGGTTGGGTGTCGGGTTTCAAATTGCCCAGTAAAGAAAGGACTACATCATGGACCTGGCGCCGCCGCGCGGCACGCGCGATTTCCCTCCCGAAGAAATGCGCATGCGCAATTGGCTCTTTGGCCACTTCCACGAGGTCGCCCGCCTCTATGCTTTTGAGGAGTACGACGCACCCGTCGTCGAGTCGGAGGAACTCTACACCCGCAAAGCCGGCGAGGAAATAGTCGACCAGCTCTACACCTTTACCGACAAGGGCGACCGCAAGCTGGCACTGCGGCCCGAAATGACCCCCTCACTGGCGCGCCTCATCCTGCAAAAAGGCCGCTCCCTGGCCCTGCCCATCAAGTGGTACAGCATTCCCCAATGCTGGCGCTACGAGCGCATGACCCGCGGCCGCCGGCGCGAGCACTACCAGTGGAATCTCGACATTTTTGGCGTGCCCGAAATAACCGCCGAACTGGAACTGCTGGCCGCCATTGCCACGTTCTTCCAGCGCCTCGGCCTGGGCGCCGACGACGTCGGCATACGCATCTCCAACCGCCGCATTCTGCAGGCCGTTCTCGAAAGCCTGAACGTTCCCGCAGACCAATTCGCCGCCGTCTGCGTTTTGGTCGACAAACTCGAAAAAGTGCCCAAAGAAGCCATTGAAGCCGACATGGCCGCCCTTGGACTGGAGACCGGCCTGGTCGACCGCTTGGTCGAAACCCTCGCCCTCGACGACCTCGATCAGGTGGCCAACCTCATCGGCGCCGAGCACCCGGGCATAACCGAACTGCGCCGCCTTTTTGAACTGGCGCCCGCCTACGGCCTGGAAAACTGGCTAGACTTCGACGCCAGCCTGGTGCGCGGCCTGGCCTACTACACCGGCATTGTCTTTGAGGCTTTTGACCGCGGCGCCAGCCTGCGCGCCATTTGCGGCGGAGGCCGCTACGACCGCCTGCTCTCCACCTTTGGCGGTCAGGACATTCCCGCCTGCGGCCTGGGTTTTGGCGACGCCGTCATCGTCGAACTGCTCAAAGACAAGAACTTGCTGCCCGAATTGGCCGGCGCCGTCGACGACGTGGTGTTCTGTTTTGACGCCGCCCTGCGCCCACAAGCCATGCAAATCGCCGCCCGCCTGCGCGCCCAGGGCCGCGCCGTTGAATTGATCCTCGAAGACAAGCGCCTGAAATGGGCCTTCCGCCGCGCCGACAATGTGGGCGCGGCGCGTTTGGTCTTACTGGCCCCGGACGAATGGTCCGCCGGCAACGTGCGCGTCAAAGACCTGAGCAGTGGCGATGAGCGTGACGTGCCCGTGGAGGAACTCTGAGCCATGCCTATTCCCATTGGTCTTTGCGCCTGGAGCTTCACCGGCGCCCACCGCCAGGCCGGCCGCGACCTCGATCCCCACACCCCCGAAGGCCTGGCCCACCTGGCCCTCGACCACGGCCTCAGCAGCATCGAATGCGCCCCGGGTCCGCTGCAAGAAAAAACGTCCGACGAACTGGCCGCCTTCGTCGACTACCTCGCCGCTCGCCAACTCGCTATCGTACTCGACACCGGCAGCGCCAACCTGGCCGAAGACTCCACCCCCCTGCACCAAACCCTGGAAATGGCCCATAAAGTCGGCGCTGCCGCAGTGCGCACCACCATCAGCAGCCTGCTCGAAGGCGACCGCCGCCAATACGGCTACCAGGGCTGGAAGAACCACTTGCAAGACCTGGTAGCCCCCTTCAAAGAAGTCATGGCGCTGGCCGCCGAGTACAACATCCCCGTAGGCATTGAGAACCACCAGGACATTTGCTCCTGGGAAATGCTCTGGCTGCACGAGCAAGTCGGCAGTCACTTATTGGGCGTCACCATGGACTGCGGCAATGCCCTGGCGGTGGGTGAATCGCCCCTCGCCTTTGCTCGCCGCGTCTTGCCCATTCTCAAACACGTCCACATCAAAGATTACACCGCCCACCCCTCGCCTTCTGGCTACCGCTTTAAACGCTGCGCCATCGGCGACGGCATCGTCGACTGGCCCGCCCTCTTCGCCATTTTTGACGAGGGCGCTCCGCAAACTCTGCGCTGCATCGAATTGGGCTCCTCCAGTGTCCGCCACATCCGCCTGCTGGAAGATGATTACTGGTCCACTTACGCCCCCCGCTCTCTGGAAGAAACGCTGGACGCCCTGCGCATATTGCACCGCCAGGCCCGCCCCGCCGGAGAAGAGTGGACCACCCCGCACGAGCGCGATGAATCGCCGACCACCTGCGCCGCCTACGAACTGGACCAGTTTGAACACTCGGTGACTTACCTGAAAACGATTATTTGATGGAACGTCGCTTCTTCCTCATCGGCACAATATCCGCTTTTCTGGCGGTGGGTGCCGGCGCTTTTGCCGCCCACCTTCTCAAAGACCGCCTGCCCCCCGATCTCTTTGATATTTTTCTGGTCGGCGCCCGCTACCACATGTACCACTCTTTGGCTTTATTGGCCACATCCTGGGCTGCGGGTCGCTGGCCGGGGCCGTGGGCTGCTCGCGCAGGCTGGTCTTTTATCTCTGGTCTAGTGCTATTTTCGGGTAGTCTCTATTTACTGAGTTTGACGGGTCAGAGATGGCTGGGGGTGGTCACGCCTTTGGGGGGGATTGGTTTTCTTTTTGGGTGGGGGGCACTGTTTTTGTCTGCTTGGCGTTCGAGGTGAGCGACATAGGGTCAACCCTCTTAGCCACATCCAAGCAAACAAAATCTTTTTCTCCTGCCCTATATTTCGCTGGACAACTTGCATACCTCTATTAGAAATTTCAGCCACCTTCCGCCAACCAAAGCCCCATGCTCTTCGAGCTCGTTAGAAGCCGTCTTAAAATTGCGCGTTCTTCGCGCGTCTTTTGAGTAAGAGATG
>CAXGRO010000609.1:0-3859 GCA_964012055.1 uncultured bacterium | reverse complement strand
GGCGACGCGGGATAAGGTCCGCATCTACACCGGCGGCAGCGGCAAGTCGGGCGTGCAATACGCCAGGAGCATCGGGTGCAACGCCGTCAAGACGGGACCGCCGGTCACCATAGCCAACGACAACCTCACCGTCCCCATGCCCTGGGACCTTGGGCGGGCGGTCAAACAAATTGAGGAGATGCGGCTTGAGGGTGGCGACGATTTCGACATCCTCATCGACGCCCACGGCCGTTTGACCCCGACCATGTCGCTGGAGTACTGCAAGGCGATAGAGCCGTACCGCCCGTTCTGGGTTGAAGAACCCATCCAGGTGGAGGGAACCAATGACGCACTCGAATGGCTCAGCGACCGCACCGCGGTGCCGCTTTGCATGGGCGAGCGGAATTTCATGAAGTGGGGTTTCCAGGACATCCTCGCCAAGCGCCTGGTGTCCTATTTAAACCCGGATGTGGTCCACTGCGGCGGCATCTCCGAGCTAAAAAAAATTGCCGCCATGGCGGAGGCCCAATACGTCCAGGTGTCGCCCCACATCACCTACAGCAAAGTCGGGATCACCGCAGAAATCCACCTAGGCATGAACTGCCCCAACAGCGTCATCCAGGAAATGGGGTCGTACGCGGCCGAGCCGTTGAAGGAATCCACCGACTGGAGAGACGACCTGTTTTTCGGGCACAAGTTTCAAATCGAAAACGGCTTTGTGCGGCTGCCCGACACTCCCGGCCTCGGACTCGATCTAAACGAGGAGGTCGCCCGGGCTCATCCCTATAAACCGCAACTCCGCGAGGAGCTCAGATATGAAGACGGGTCGGTGGAGGATAACTGAGACTTGATCAAGACATCACATCCCAGGAAAAAATCATAGCGGAGGGAAACAATGAGCGACGATCTGCTCCAACTCGTCCTTTGGGCTGCGTTGTTCCTTTTGGTGGCCCTGTACTTCATGTGGTACGCCCCCAAGCGGTAGACCAGCCGCTTAAAACCAATTAATCGAGCCAGATTGTACAGGAAATAAATATGGAAGAAAACGAAAAATACCTCTTCGATTTGCAGGGATATATCACCGTAGAAAACGCCCTCAGCGCCGCCCAATTGTCCGAGTTAAACGACATCCTCGACCAGCACATCGCCGCCGACTGCGACGACGACATGCGCACCCACCGCTTTGTCGGCCTGCTCGATTGGGGCAAGCCCTACCGCGACCTGATCGACAACCAGCCCGTCGTGCCCTATTTGGAAACCATTGTCGACCCGGCGTTTCGCCTCGACCACATATACGCCGACATCATCCGCTCGGGCACCAGCCCCATCGGCGCCAACTTGCACGGCGGCGCTACGCCCTTTAGGGCCTCGCAGTATTACAACTTTGCCGACGGCCGTATGCACAACGGCCTCACCGTCGTCGCTTACAACCTGGCCGACGTCGGTCCGCAAGACGGCGGTTTTGGCTGCGTCACCGGTTCGCACAAGAGCAACTATCGCATTCCCACCGAGTGGCGCAATATGGACGAGGCCATACAGCCCATTGTGCAGCGCGTCACCGGACCGGCGGGCACGGCCATCATTTTTACTGAGGCGCTCACCCACGGGGCGCTGCCCTGGACCGGGGCCGGCGAACGGCGCACCGTCTTCTTTAAATACAGCCCCCACGCCGTATCGTGGGCAGCCAACTACTACGACGACAAAGAGTACGCAGACCTGAGTCAGCGCCAGCGCGACATTCTGGAACCCCCCAACGCGCGCTATGCGCAGCGGCCGCATTATTAATACACTCCGAAACATCTTTTCGCAAAGGAATCGTCCATGTACCTGATCCACATGCGCCCCGAACAAATCCAGGACGCGGTGCGGCGCAACGTGCCGGTGGTGATGCCGGCCGGCTGCATCGAATACCACGGCTCCCACCTGCCCGTCGACACCGATTTCCTCATCGCCAGCAGCGTCTGCACCGAAGTGGAAAAGCAGGTCGAAGAATTGGCCAACGGCACATCCACAATCGAATAGCTCATGACTACTATACCCCCACTCATCGCCCACTGGCCGCTGGCCGGCGACACCAACGACGCCCTGGGCCAGCACCACGGCCGCGCCGACCACCTCACCTACACGACCGGTCCCGACGGCAAGTCCACCGGCGCGGCCGAATTCGACGGCCAACGCAGTCAGATCCAAATCGCCGACCACGCAGATCTGCACCTGGGCACGCGCGATTTCACTTTCACCGCCTGGATCCGCTGCCAAGCCCCCATGACCCACGTCTTTGGCGACGTCCTGTCCAAATTCGACCCGGTCGGACGCAGCGGCCTCAACCTGCATGTCGCCGGCTCTTCGCCGGCCTACAGCGCCATGTCGGACCAGCGCCACGTCCACTTTGGCATCGACGACGGCCACGTGGGCAGCTGGCACGACCTCGGCAAGCCAGAGCCGAGCAACGCCAACGTCACTACCCTCGCCACCTGGCGAGGCGACCTCTACGCCGGCATTGCCGACGCCGCCACCCCGCAACAGGCCTGCCGCGTCTTCCGCTACAGCGGCGGCGAATGGATCGACTGCGGCCGCCTTTGCGCCGACCCCAACGTACTCTCGGTCCAGTCGATGTTGGTCCACAACGGCAAGCTCTACGCCGGCAGCGGCAATTGGGACTGGGAAAAGTCCTGGGGCACCGTGCCCGGTTTTACGCCCTCAAAAGTACACGTCTACGAATACCAGGGCGGCACAGATTGGCGCGACCTGGGTCAAGTGGGCGAGGGCTACCGCCTGATGTGCATGGGCTCTTATGCCGGCGACCTGTATGCCGGCATGGACAAGGCCGGCGGCGGCAAGGTGTTTCGCTACAGCGGCGACAACTGGACAGCCTGCGGCGCCCCCGACGGCTTAAACGTCGAGAGCTTTCTGCCCAGCGGCGGCGCCTTATATGTAGCGACCCACGGCCGCGTCTACCGCTACGAGGGCGGCACCGCCTGGACCTGCATTGGCAAAGACCCCCACGGCATCACCCAGATCCACAGCATGGCCGAAGTCGGCGGTCAACTGTGGATCGGCACCTGGCCGCAGGGGTATGTGCTGCGGCTGGAAGAATCCGGGGAATGGGTCATCGCCGGGCGATTGGGCATTCACAAAGGTTTGTACGAATGCAACGAAGTGATGGACTTGCGCGTCTACAACGGCAAACTCTACGCCGCGCTGATCCCCAAAAGCCAAATCTGGCGCTACGAAGCCGACGGCCATTGGACGCTGATGACCAGCCTGGCCAGCCGCCCCGACTGGCTGCCCGAAGACCCCAATTCCTGGTGCCGGGTGACCTGCTTAAACGCCTATCAAGGTCAGCTCTGCGCCGCCACCGGCAGTTGCTACAGCCGCGCCACAGACCAGGACGCCGAAGACACATTGGGCCGGGTGCACGCCTTTACCGCAGGGCAAGTGTGCAGCCACGAGCGCGACATAGGCGGCAACTGGACCCACGTCGTCGCCGTGCGCCAAAACAAAGAAACCCGCCTCTACATTAATGGCAAACTCTCGTCCACCGCCTGTGCCCCCGAGCGAACGACCTTTGACCTGACCAACACCAGCCCGCTGTCGATCGGCTATGGTACCCAGACCTACTTCAAAGGCGCCATCGCGGACGTGCGACTGTATGATGGGGCGCTGACCACAGAAGCGGTTCAGCAGTTATGACCAATTATTGACTTGGCAGTGTGGAAATTAGCTGACTATTAAATGTTGCGACCAAAATCTGTCATTTTCGATTTTTATTTTACCTTGGCAGACTCTTCAAGAGGGGCTTGCGAGTGCATTAATTTAGTTTTGTCAATACTGTGGACACTTTTTCGATTTTGAGCGGATTTTTGTAAGGTTGAAATTC
>CAXGRO010000608.1:0-3861 GCA_964012055.1 uncultured bacterium | reverse complement strand
GACCTAGACATTGGACCGGACGAACCGTTGCCGACGGGAAATCACCTGGCCATTGTCGATTTGATAGAGGCGGCGGAACAGGACCGCGAGCCGATTTCCAGCGCCCGCGCCGCCGTCGCCGCCCTGGAAATGATTTTGGGAACTTACGAATCGCAGATCACGGGGGCGCGCGTGTCCATGCCCATGCCGCGGCGGCATCCGTTGGTGGCCTGGAAGGAAGGGTGACCATGGAAGATAGGCCTGTACCGCACGAGGTCATACCCAGCGACAATTTGCCGGCGGCGCGCTACCGCGATTTGCCCGAAGCGCCGCACTGGAAGGCGTTGGTTGGCCCGAGCATTTTGCTATTGGGCTTATCACTGGGCAGCGGCGAGTTTGTCTTGTGGCCCTACATCACCTACAAATTCGGTTTTGTGGTGTTTTGGGCCTGTATGGTTGGGGTGACGACGCAGTATTTCATCAATATGGAGGTGGAACGCTGGACCTTGCTCACCGGGGAGACCGCGGTCACCGGCTTTTGCCGGCTGTGGAAACACTGGTCGTGGATTTTCCTCCTGTGCAATGTCATACCCTGGGTGTGGCCGGGTTGGGCGTCGGGGGCGGCGACTATTTTAACCTGGGAGTTTGGCGGCGGAGAGACGGCGCGCACCATTTATTCGATTGTCAGCCTGATCGCCGTGGGATTGGCGCTGAGCTTGGGGCCGGTAGTGTACAATACGGTCGAGCGCATCCAGACGGTGCTGGTGGGCGTAGTGTTGATTTTCTTGCTGGTGATTTTCTTTCTGGTGGTGGAAGTGGCCCACATCGTCGAGATGTTTAAAGGCATGACTCGCATAGGCTACATCCCCGAAGGCATGGAGTTGCCCTTGCTGCTGGGGGCGCTGGCCTTTGCCGGGGCGGGCGGCACCATGAACCTGGCGCAGAGCGATTTTGTGCGCGACAAGGGCTATGCGATGGGCCGCTACATCGGCCGCATCACCAGCCCGCTGACCGGCAAGGAGGAAGTGGTGGCCGACATCGGTTATCACTTTGAGCCCAACGAGGAGAATATGGATCGCTGGCGGGCGTGGTGGAAGGCGGCCAGCCGCGAGCACTTTTTCACGTTTTTTGCGCTGGCGGCGCTGTCGCTCATGATGCTTTCGCTGATATCTTACAGCACCACCCAGGGAGCGACGGGTCTGGAAAAGGGCATGGGATTTATCCGCATTGAAGGTGAATTTATAGGTGCGGCGTACGGCAGTTTTTCTCAGCACCTCTTCCACTGGATGGGAATCGCCATTCTGCTGACGACGGAACTGGGGTTGTTGGATGCGTGCGCTCGCATATCCACCGATATCATTAAAGTAAATTGGCTGCGCGACAACCAGCAGTGGACGGATAGCCGACTTTATTTCTTGCTGCTCTGGGGACAGATCGGCTTGGGGTGTGTGATTATGCTGGTGGGGTTGGTGGTGCCGGGTTTTAGTCAGCCGCTCACTTTGTTGGTGTTGAGCGCGTCGCTCAATGGGGGCGTGATGTTGCTTTACTCGATCCTGTTGCTGTGGATGAACAACCGGGTGTTGCGCCAGGCGCTGGCGATGCACCCGGTGCGTTTTGTGGCGATGGTGTGGTCGTGTGCATTTTTTGGCTATTTCACTTTTGTCACCTTGAAGAGCCAATTGCCGAAGTTGTGGGGAGGGTGAGCGTTGACGATGAGGTGGGTGGCATTAGCTGGTGGCGGCCTTGACTATGGTGCTTTGTGAATCCCTCGGGCAGCCTGCCCTTCCCCCCGACCCGGCCCCCACAAAGCATCGCCGGCAAAACCGTCACCCGCTAATGCCAGTGGACGTATGGGGGTGACTGCGCTGGATTTGATAGGACGGGATAGATTATTGGTCATTAAGGTCCAATAGGCGGCGTTTTGTACAAAATAGCCATCCACAATTTTCAGAAAGGAAGGTCCAAATGCCCCAGCGTCAGAGTGCTAGCAGTGGAATCGACAATCCTTGGTATCCGGAAGGCGGTCCCGGACGCCATCTCAAGGCGCGGCTCAAGAAAGGCGATGTATTAATCGGCCCGTTGCTAGAAGAATACGCCCGCCCGTCGCTGGTCAAACTGTTTCAGCACGCCGGTTTTGACTTTCTCTATATCGAGTACGAACACACCTACTTTGGTCTGACCGATTTGGCCGATACCATTCTTTCGGCGCGCGACAATGGCCTTCCGGTAATCGCTAAAACGCCGCAGCTCGAGCGCATGGAAGTGGCCAAATTGCTGGAGGCCGGTGTGGTGGGCATCCAACTGCCGCGGACGGAGACGCGCGAGCAGGTGGAGACCTTGGTTAGTTATTTGAAATTTCCGCCGCGCGGTTCGCGGGCGGTGGCGCCGGGGTGGGGCAACAGCGACTATCGGGGGGTGGTGGACTGGCAGGGATGGATGGATGAGCAGGATGAGGAGACGGTGGTGGTACTGCATTTTGAGACGGCGCTAGCATATGAGAATGCCGAGGATTTGATCAGCGTCCCTGGCGTCGATATGGTGTATGCGGGGCCGGGGGATTCGTCTATCGAGCTGGGATATCCAGGCGACTACAATCATCCCGATGTGCGGGGGCCGATGGAGCGGGTGCTGGAATTATGTCAGAAATACGGAGTGGCGTTTGGCACGACGCCGTCGGATGGGAAGGCGGCGGGGGAGTGGGTGAGGAAGGGGGCGAGGTTTTTTGAGGCGGAATCGGAGGTCGGGTTTATTCGGGCAGGGGCGGCGGCGCTTTTGGCGGATTATAAGGGGCATATCGGGTAGGTGTTAATTTAAATCTAAACCGTTGCAGAGGTAGTCGAAGAGGTCGAAATTGCGGACTTGGTCCGATAATAGGCGCTCGGCGTAGGCTGGTTTTAGAGGGCGGTTGAAGATCATGGGGACTTCGGCTTCGTGCAGGCCGCCGTGGGAGCGCAGGCCGGTGGCGACTTCGCCGAGATCGTGCCATTGCGGGGTGCGGCCCAATACGGTGTGGCGGTCGCTTAAAACGATCAAGTGGCCGATGCGGTCGGAGGGGAGGGCATAGGTGGCGGCGGCCTGCTGGCGGGTGAGGACTTGCTCGACGCCGGGAACCTGGCCCAGGATGGCGGCGGTGGGCTCGACGTTTTGGGGCGAGACGTAGACGGTGGCGTAAGAGCCCAGGGCGCCGTGGTGCACCACATAAGGGTCTGTGATGGGGAGGATGACGCGGGCTTCGGATATTCCTTCTTTGTTTAAGATAGTTTCCAGGTATTCTACTTTGGGGCTGCCGTCGGCGCGGGTTTTGTCGTTCATGCCGTGGTCGGCGGTGATGCCCAGGAGAATGTCCTGGGCGTCGAGTTGGCCTAAGAACTGGTCGAGTCGGGTGTAGAACTGGTTGGCTTCGGGGCTGCCGGGGACGTATTTGTGCTGCACGTAGTCGGTGGTGGAGAGGTAGAGTACGTCGATGGGGTGGCATTCGAGGAGACGGGCGCCGGCTTCGAGGCAGAAGACGCTGGCTTCGGGGTCGTAGATGCCGGGGTTGGGGCGGCCGACCAATTGCAGCACGTCGGCGATGCGGTGTTCTTCCTCGTTGACTTCGTGGGCCTTTTCGACGGAAAAATTGATCCCCTGCCAGCCCTGGGACAGGAAGAGGCGCAGCTTGTCTTTGGTGGTGACGGCGGCGACCTGTTGGCCGGCCTGGCTAAAGGCGGCCAGGATGGTGGGGGCGCGCAGGTATTTGGGGTCGTTCATCAGGACTTCTTCATCGGCGTTGGCGTCGTAGTAGAAGTTGCCGGGAATGCCGTTGACGTCGGGGGTGGTGCCGGTGACGATGGCGACGTTGTTGGGGTTGGTGAAAGAGGGGACGACGGTTTTGACCTGGCC
>CAXGRO010000607.1:0-3866 GCA_964012055.1 uncultured bacterium | reverse complement strand
CCGCTATCCTATTGTGCCGGCCTTTATTCCGTTGGGGGTTTTGCGCCAGGACGGTACACCGCACCCGCACGCCGGCAGCGGCTTTGGGGTCAACGAGGTGCTCGATTTTCCTTTGCAGGCGGACGGTTCTTACGATAAGCGCGACAAGGTTACGCGCATGGTGCGGCGCACGGAGGTCCGACAGCTTGGCTTTGATGGCAGCCGGTTGGCCGTGACGGAAACAATTGAATACGATGTCGGTACTTCGCTCAAGGCACCTTATTCGGAATGGGCCATGATCGCCGCCGGTCTTGGACCTGGCCTTGCGGATGGAGACGATTTGCTCTTCCCCACTTTTGCCACGGCCGGCAATCCGGCTACCTGGTGGGACGATCCCATGGCCTGCGGCGTGTCGCGCTGGAGCCGTCGGGGCGGCACCTGGCAGCCTGAGACGTTTGTGCCGATTGAAGTGAGTCGCTACGCGGCAGAACCCAGGGTGGTCTACGACAAGCCGATGCCGGTCATGTCGGCGGAACCGAGCCTGATCCGCGACCTGGACGACAGCTTGCTGTTTACGGCGCGGGGCGCGGGGGACGAGATCGACGACCATATTTTTCGCGTCTGGCGCTCGACGGATGGCGCCGAAAGTTGGGACTTGATATTGGAGTTGCCCCAGGGGCGCGGCCAGGCGCCGGTGACCATCAACCAGGCGGCGGACGGCAGCCCCTATCTCGCCGCCACAGCGCTGGGCCACGAGCGCGGTTGGCTCTGTCTGTGGCCGCTCAACGGGGAGCGCAATGGGTTGGGCGAGCGCCTTACGGTGCGCGATGGCGAGCGCGAGTTCGGCGCCGCGCCCAGCGGCAAGCCGTGGTACATCGACCACGCCAGTGGCGGCCGGTTGCAACTGGCCGATGGGCGCTGGCACGGGGTTTTGACCTATCGGGTGATGGATACGGGGGAGTTTTCTATGGGGGCGTCGGCGCCGCAGACGGGGCTGTATGTCGAGGAGGTGATCAGCAGGGGGCCGGAGGTGGCGGCTTGGCGTTTTGCGGAGGCGTGAAGGAAGTGACGAGGCCAAATAATGTCAATGTCACTTTGCGTAATGGCCCAGCCGCAGGGTGAAGGTGGTGCCCTTGACTACTTCGCTTGCGGCGGTGAGCGTGCCGCCCAATAGCTGCACCGATTTTTGGGCGATGGCCAGGCCCAGACCCGTGCCCTCTTTTGCGGCGCTTTCGTGCCGCTCGACCTGCCTGAACTCGTCGAAGATATGGGGCAGGTCCGCCGCCGCAATGCCCAATCCCGTATCGGCCACTGATATCTCGGCTTGTCCCTCTACTGATTTGAGCGACAGCGTGATGTGTCCCGCCTCGGTGAACTTGACGGCGTTGCCCAGGAGGTTCATCACCACCCGGCGCAGGAGACTGCCGTCCGTGTGGATTGGCCCGATCGCGTCCAGTAGCCGTTGCAATTCGACGCCGCTGTGGACCAGGGGTGCAACGGCGGCGGCGCATTCTTCGAACAGCGCTTTTAAGTCGACGTCGGTCGGTTTGATGTCGATGCGCCGGCTTCGATTTTGGAGAGGTCGAGAATTTCGTTGATGAGATTGAGCAGATTGTTTGAGCTGGTTTCGATGTTTTCGAGATTGCGGTACTGGCGGTCTTCGAGCGCGGCTCTGGCGCGGCGTTTGAGGATGCGGGTGTAGCCGATGATGGCGTTCATGGGGATACGCAAATCGTGCGACATGCGGGCGAGAAAATCGGACTTATGCCGATTGGCTTGCTGGATTTGCCGGTTGGCCTCCTGCAACTCCTCATTGAGTCCAAAGAGTTCTCTATTGGCCGACGACAGGGCGGAGTTCGACTCCCGCAGGCGCCGGTCGCGGCGCACCAGGCGGCTGCTTTGCATTCCCACCAGCCCCAACAGCACGAGGGTCAGGCCGATCACTATGGGGTTTTGCCACCAGGGGGCTTCCACCGCAAAGGCGTGATCTCGTGGTTCCATTTAAAGGCGACCGCTTCACGTTCCAGATACATCTTATCGACCAACCCGTCTTCTGCCGTGTATATCTTCCACCCCGTCTGGTCGTAGCGCGCCACCGCCGCCCGACCCTGGTGGGTGCCAAAAAACCAGAGAACATCATCCGAGGTCTGCCGCAGGGCATAAACTTCTCCGTCTATAAAACCGTCGGCCGCGCCGTAGCCCAACCACAGATCGTCTTTGAAGCGCACGGCCAGTTGATGGGTGTGAAACCAGACCGCCCCAGTGGCGGTCTCAAAGCCGCGGAACAGGTTGTCGGGATGGGAATAGACGGTCGACATGCCCTGCGGATTAAAGCGGAACAGTTTGTTCAATGTAAAGAACCAGACTGAGCCGTCGCGCGCCAGCAGATCGAACGCTCGCATATTGCCAAAATGTGGGACCTCTGCGGCGGCGTAGGTTTTCCATTGCCGCCCGTCGAAGCGGCTGAGGCTGCCTTTGTTGTGGTTGACCCAGATTGCCTTATCTGCCGTCTGCCAGAGGGTGATAAAGCTGACGTCCTCCGGCAGACCGTCGCGAGCGGTATAGGTGCGCCATTGCTGCCCGTCGAAGTGGTTGATCCCATGCTCCCAGTTGGTAACCCAGAGCGAGCCGTCGGCGGCGACGAGCATCCAGGTTAGCACGTCCCCTGCCAGTCCGTCCCGGCTGCTATAATGCTGCCAGTCCATCCCGTCGTAGCGTAGCAGACCCTGCTGGGTATTAAACCACAATGCCCCATCGTCTGCCTGGACAATTTGTCGGACATTCAACCGGGGCGTCTCCCCGGGTCCGTCGACCGTCGTCCAATTTTGCCCGTCGAAGCGGCTGAGGCCGCTGCCGTTCGTGCCGATCCACATGGCCCCGTCCCGGGTCTGGATTATGGCTCTCACCTTATTATGCGCCAGGCCGTCCTCGGTCGTGTAGGTGGTCCAGTGCAGCCCATCGTAGCGCTGCAGCCCCTGGTTGGTGGCGACCCACAGATGGCCGTCGCGGTCTGCGAATATATTGTTTATCCCGCCGGTCAAGCCGCTGCGGTCAAAAGCCGTCCAGCGCTACGGCTCCAGCGGGGGATCGGGCGAGTCGACCTGGAGGGCGTCTACGGCATCTGCGGGAACGGCCAGAACGACGGAATACAGTAGAAAGAGAGTCACATATTTGCGCATAGGCCAGCTTTTTTGCAAAGCAGGACCACAATAGCAAGGCGCCGGGTTATCCTGCTTGCGGCTCGTGAGAACGTGGATTAACGTAATGATGTAGATCGGCAAGGTGGTAGGCTTGTCAAGCAAAGAAGTGCTGGCAGCGTGCCGTTCAACTCACCAGTGTGCTGACGTGGTTGAACATATAGCCGGCCCAGACGTAGGAGAGGGAAATGACGGTGGCGGGGGCGATGATCTGGCGTATGCGGAAGGTGGTTGAGCGTTTCATGGTGTATCTCCTGGTCCGGGGGTGAGCAGTTTTAATCGCTTGTAGCAGGCAGTGTTGCAAGGTCGGTGCCAGGCGGATCCAGGAGGTGAATGCAAGTGCTGGATGAAAGATGTATTTGATTTGAAAACAATAAGTTGTGCGATTGGTAACGATTTCGAAGAGCAGGTGTTTACCGGAGATTTATAAAGCAGAAGTGTCAAACATATAGACAGATAGATTTATTTTATGGCATAACTATCTCATTTTAAAAATGTTAAGTGGATGCCAATAAATAGGCCGTTAGTGGCAATAAAGTTGACTATTGAATATGAACATTCTAATCAAATTTGGTTATACAATACTGTGGACACTTTTTGTAAGTCATTGATAAATAACGGCTTAGGAAAATAGATATTGAAATTTATAACTTGTTGATAAATAATCACTTACGAATTTCAACCTTACAA
>CAXGRO010000606.1:0-3868 GCA_964012055.1 uncultured bacterium | reverse complement strand
GGTCGGCGCAATAGGACGCGGCGCGGGGGCCGATGGCGGCCACGGCGGGGGTGGGATGGTCGCTGCGCACCGCTGCGGCGCGGCGCCACATGGCGTCGGGAATGGCACCGTTGGTGGTAGGTGTGGTCAAGACGTTGTAGACCTGTGCGGCCCGGTGGTTAAAAGATGGCATCATCAAGGTACCGCGCTTGCCGATGACTGCCAGCAGTGCGTCCACCACGGTATCGGCCCCACCTTTCACATAGCCGATGGCGTTCAGCGAGCTGTGCACCATGACGTCCATGCCCGGCTCCAGGCCCAACTTTTTCAAGTCGGCTATCAATTGCGCTTTGGAAACCAATTCACTGGGTTCGATCAACTTCACGTAGTCCATTTTCTCGTGGGCTTCAAAGTAATCCGCTACTTGATCGAGCGTGATGGGCGCGCGCTGGCGTTTGTCTCCGCCGATGCTGCCGGTGTTTTCCCAGGAAGCCAGCGCGGCAATTTCTGCCAGATTGCGCTTGCCGTCGGCCCAAAACAGCGACCAGGTGGTCAGCCCAGAAGCGCCGGCATTGTGCGAAATGGTGCGCGGCGATAGGAAGGCGGTGCGGCGCGGCACCCGGCGGCCGACGGCCGGCACGCGCTTTTTAGTTTCGCGCTTGGCCGCTTTTGCGCCGGCCTCATCCACCTGGTGCTCGCAGTCGGCCAAGTGCGCCAGAATTTGACGGCGATCGCCGCCCCACATCCAGCGCTGCAGCCGCTGGGTGGTCATCTTGTGCGTCTCGCGAATGTAGTTGACCTGGCCGGCGGGCAATTTGCGCCGCCCCACGCCCAGCGTTTTGAGCTGGCGCTGGGTATCGGACGTGGCGATCTCGACGACCTCGCGACTGCCGGCGTCGGCCAAAAAATACAGGTAGGCCGCCATGGCCGCGGCGCAGGTGCGCAGGCCGTCTTTGCTGAGCAGTTTGGGCACGTCGCCGGAAGTGTGGTAGGCGTCAAAGCCCCGGCCGCTGGCGCGGTGGTGCGAGTCTAACCAGGGACAGGGAAAGCCGTACTGCGGGTCGCCAATGAGGGTGTCGGAGGTGGGCATGAACGGCTCCAGGCAGAGACGGTAGCCGGGGTTGCACAGTTTGAGCGATTCGCGCAAGATCTTCTCCCCTACCCAGTCGACAAAACCGGCCGACATGGGAATCGTCGAGTGCCACTCCAGGCGCCCGTCACATACGGAAGGTTTGGAACCCAGGGTGTCGAGACAGACGCCGGCTAAAGGCGTTTGCAAAGGATTCCGGCGCTCCAGATAGGCAAAAAAGCCGTAACACTCGTAGGCGTTGACCAGGCGGATGGTACGCCGGGGCCGCGGCAAGGCTCCTTGGGCGATGAGCCCTTCGAGCACCTGGGCGATCTCCATGCACAGGGCCACGCCCGAGGCGTTGTCCACCGCGCCCGGCTCGGCGCTGTGGGCGATGGCCCACACCTCGTCCTGCGGGTCGCCGGCGCCGCGCACCACGCCGCTGACCACGTCGTGGGTGCCCACGTACTCGCGTGTGTCTACCTTGGTGTGCAAGGTCAGCGAGCCGTGCTTTTGCAGCAGGCGGCGCAATTTGCGGCCCTGGTTGTACGAAATGACCAGACCCACCATACGCGTCTGGCTGCTAAACATCGGCGCCTGGCCCCAGCCAAAGCGGATCCACTGGACCGCGTTGGGCAAATGGGGCACGGGCTGATCCGAAATGACGCCGGTGGCGCCCTTATCGCCCAGAATGTGCACCAGGTTGCGCGGGCTCAAATTGGTGAGCACCGTCTTGCCGGCCAGCGCCCCGCGCGGCAGCTTTGCCAATTCTTCCTGCGAGTCGTAGACCACCAATTTGCTGTGCGTCCCCTCCTTGGGCGTCGCCGAGGTCCAGCCTATGGCGTGCCAGGGGTTGTCCTTGTAATCTAGCAGACACTGGCGCACCGGGTGCACGATATCGACGGTGGCTTTGTGCACGTCATGCGCCTGGTCGATAATCCAGCGGCCCGAGTCGATCCAGCCGCCCGTTTGAATGGGCTCCACTTCGGCCTGGGCGCCCACCGCCTCGTAGTGGCGCACCAGAGTTTGGGTGGTGTCGCGGAATTTGTCGAACGAATTCCAGCGGTCCGTCTCCCACACCGCCAAAACGTCGTCCATCAGGCGCGGGCCACTGGTCGCTTTCATAATCTGCGGCAGCATTTCGCGGCAAAACTTATTCAGTGTGGGCGGCAAGCGCACGCTCATCTCTCCCTCCTCGTTGTTTTTTTATTTTTCACTGCCAGTGGGCCGGCACAATGGCGTCGTCAAACCCCAGCTTGTGCGACAGCCACTGTTCTTTGTACAACCCGTCCGTGTAACCCGACCCGGTGATGGGACACAGCTCCGCCGCGCCGGCGAGGGCCTGGGCCAGCGGGCCGAGCGCATCCACGTCGCCGCACAGCAGCATCTCCACCTCTACTTTGGGGGCAAAAAACAGCGGCTCAAAATAAGACAAGGTCCTGGCTATTTGCTCGCGGCGCTCGGGATGCAGGCGCAAATAATCATTCACCTCCTGGCGCGGATAGGCCTGGGTTTGCGGCGTTATATCCATGGCGGCGTAGAAGAAGGTGGGGTTGGCCAGCAGGTGGGTAAAGCCGCGCCGCAGCGCCGCCGCCATAAGCGCCGTCTCGTCCCCCAGGCCCATTAGGCGACTCTGGTCGACCTCGGGCCGCGTCAAGACGTAGTCCAGCGCCCGGCAGCTGTCGGCTACAAAACCGCGAAAGACATACTTTTGCGCGTCTTCAATGCCGTCGAGGAAGAGGCCCGGGAAGGACGCCGCATAGGGCCGGTTGGCATTGCGCTGGCCCCGCGCCGCCGCCGAAAACATGGCGAAGCGCCGGCGTTTTTCGCTGGCATCGCCCTGGGGTATGACCTCCAGCACGCTCTGATACTTGGGCAAGTAGACCAGGGTAGGAAAAGGGCCTTCGCCTTTGGGCAGGCTCAAATAGCCAAACAAGCGATACGGGCCTATACCGGTGTAGCGCACCGCATACATTTTGCTGTAATCCGTCTCGCGCTGGGGCAACTCTTCCACCTCCGGCGCCAGCGGCAGCGCGTCCAGCTCTTTCACCACCTCGTCCCAATAAGCATCAAAATCGTCCGGTCGCGTTGTTGTAGGTTTAAACGAAGTCGCCATGTCCCCTCCTAAGCCTTGAGATGCCGCGCGAAAAAATCCCGTATTACCGGCTCGTGTTCGGGCCGGCCGGCGTCGTGCCCCGCCTGGTCGTAGGCGTAGAGCTTCTTGTCCTGCGCCGCAATTTGCGCAAACAACGCATACCCCGTCTCGGGCGGACAAATATTGTCCTGCAATCCCACGTTGACGATGATGGGGCAGGTGATGCGCGGCGCAAAATTTATGGCGTCGAAATACTCCAGTGTCTGGCGCACCGCCGCCTCGCTGTGCGGATAGCGCCGCAAATAATCGTTGATTTCCTGGTAGGGATAGGTGCTGGTCAACGCAATGGCGTCCATAAAACCGCACAGATAGGGCGCCCCGGCCGACGCCGCCCGCAACCCGGGCCGCAGCGCCGCCAGCATCAGCGCCAAGCCGCCCCCCTGGCTGCTGCCGGCGACGCCGATGCGCCCGGCATCCACTTCCGCACGGCCGCACATAAAATCAAAGGCCCGCACCGCGTCGATGTAAAATCCGCGATACCCGTAAGTGTTGCGATCGACAATGTTGTGGGTCAACAGCCCCGGATAACCGGGGTTAAACTGCGCGTTGCTGCGCAGTTTGCCGCGCGGCGCCACGCCAAAGGCGGCGTAACCGGCTCGCGCCCACTCTTTGGGCATGGGGGGCTCGCCGATATAGCCGGGCACCTGGACGACGGCCGGCAAGGG
>CAXGRO010000605.1:0-3869 GCA_964012055.1 uncultured bacterium | reverse complement strand
TGACCTGCCAGAGGAAATAGCGGTGGTTGATGGTGGAATCCCCAATAGTTGGATTCACGGAAGAAGACGTTGTGGGAGCGGAGCGGTCGACAGAACTGGACTCAGTGTCGACGGAGCTTCGCCCAATAATGTTGGCGGCACTGAGGGCTCGCTGGCTCATGGAGATGGGGCCTTGCGGCCCCTGAATGGCGGGTTGCTGCGCCAGCAAGGCCGTTAGCCCAATTAACAAGAGGCCCAGGCAGAGCAGGTTTAGAGGTCGCAGGGAGGTTGTATTGGCGCGCACAGCAAAGATAATACCGATTCCCACCACCAGAATGCCTCCCAGACCTGCCACCCAGGCGCCGCGACTGGCCGACAACAGAAGGGCGGCATAGCAGAGCGCGACGGCAGTATAGGAAGTTGCGGAGGCTGTGGAACGATAAAAGAAGAAGGCCAGAGCGAGAGGCAGGCCGCAGGCGACAAAGTTGCCCAGGTGATTGGGATTGACAAAGACGGATAGAATGCGGTCGTCAAAATAGCCAAGAGGCGGCAATGGGTTCAGATTCCAACGTTGCAAAAGGGCGTAGAAGCCAACGAGGGCTGTGCCGCCCAGCAAACCGCCTGCAAGCAAGTTTAGGGTTTTTTTTCTGCGGCCAGCCACCAGCCGAGCCACAGCAATAAGATCTGGGCTGCCAGGGGGATTGCGTTGCTCCAGGCGGCGTTTGCATTAAACAGAATGGAAAGCGCGGCGCTGCCGCTAAGTGCGGCGCTATGTCCCAATAGGGGGCCGAAGTTTGGACCTTAGGGCAAAAGATCAACAACAGGACCCAAAGGCGCCTATTGCAGGGGCCACCAGTGCGTACGCGGCGTCGCGATTAAAGAAAGCGGGGTGGGGCGCCAGAATGGGGCGCGCTGCTATGCACGGCTGATATGGCGTGGCGGATATTGACATTACGTCTTCCAGAGCCTAATTTTTCCTTTTGTCTATTATAATTATGTAATATGCAAAACAGGAGCAGTCATCATCAACCAGAGAAGCCGTAGAGAAGCCATCGCCAAGCTCAAGCTTGAGGATATCGACTACAAACGTCTCAGTACCCTCACCATGTTTTTGACGCCGACCGGCAAAATCGAAGCCGCCCGGCGCACCGGTGCCACGCGCAAGCAGCAGGCTCATGTAGTCCAGTCGATTAAGCGGGCGCGTTACTTGGCGTTGCTGCCCTATACTTTAGACGATTCCAGATAAGCCCGCGTCGCCGGCTAGCTAATTTTTATACGCCATGCAGTCGGCCCTGGGACTGATTGAAACGCGCGGTCTAGTAGGCGCAATTGAGGCGGCCGATGCCGCGGCCAAAGCGGCAGACGTGCAGTTGGTCGATTTTGAACGCATTGGAGGCGGTTTGGTGGCGCTGCGGTTTTACGGCGACGTAGCCTCGGTGCAGACCGCTGTTGAGGCCGGCGTGGCAGCAGCCCAACAGGTTGCCGAAGTTATCAGTCGCCGCGTAATTGCGCGGCCGCACGCCGATCTTGTGCAATTGCTGGAGAACGGCAATCGGCCCAAGGCAGACGTGGTGGTTGCCGTTGAGCACTTTTCTGGCGCCGAATTGCACACTTTGTCTGTGAGTCAGTTGCGCCAGTTGGTGCGGCAGGAGCCTAAAGCGCAACTTAAAGGTCGGCAGGTGTCGCGTGCCAACAAACAAACGTTAATCGCCGAACTCGAACGTCTCCGGCAAGAGGAGTGAGAGACCAGTGGAACGGCTCTGGGATAATTTAGTACGGGGGTTGCAAGACAGCGCCGCCATGGTTTTAGGGCGGGCCGATGAACTAACTCGCCTGGGGCGTATTCGCCTGGACATTGCGGCGCTGAAGAGTAAAGTTTACCGCTGCCAGGCCGAACTCGGCGCCGAGGTGTACCGGCGGCTAAAAGCCGAAGGCGGTTTTGATCTGGTGCAAAACGAGAAAGTGCAGGAATTCTACGAACGAATTGGCGCGCTCGAAGGGGAACTCGAGGCCAGAAAAGGCGATCTGGACGAATTGCAGGAAGAACTGGCCGGCCAAAGCCAAAGGGAAGAGGCCGAAACGGCGGAGTCAGAACAATAAAACGGAGCGCCTCACAAGGCGCTCCGTTTTTAGTAGATGTATAGCCTCCCCAACTATTGGGGGGGACTTTTATTTTTTAAGCCCTTTTTTTTAGCTACCTTCTTTTTTACCAATTTTTTCTTTTTCTTCTTCTTTGGGAGAGGCGTAGCATCGTCTATGGGCAGATCGTCTATATCGTCTTCGTCTTCGTCTTCGGGCATTTCGTCCTCGCCCAAGAGCGCGTTGATTTCGGCCATTTGCTGTTGCATCTGAATCCTGTGTTCTTCCTCTAATTCCTGGCTGGTAGGCTGGGGCCAGGTGAGGAAGAAATCTTCCACCGCCACGTTGAGCAGGGTGTCTTTTAAATAGCGCTCAAAAGTGGAAGCGATGATGTGGGCGTACAGGGGGGGCATGTTGGGATCGGTCTCGCTGAGCAGCAATTCGACAATTTCGTGCAGCAGCAGGGTTTCTAAAAGATTAAATTGTTCACACCCGCCCGTGACTTCGGAGTCTTGGTCCCACGCTTCGAGAATTTCGCGCACGTCCATTACTATGTGGATTTCTGAATCGCGAGAGTAGGCTACCGTTTTGGTTTCGGCCAGGGGCTTTAGGATGCTGGTGTGGATGTCGGCAAAGGGGTGGCCGATTAGCTTAAACGGCGTTTCGTTGGTGGGGTTGAGGCGGTCGGCCAGTACGCGGCCGACCTGGGCCGGTTGGTAAATGATAAAATACAGCAGCGAGTTTTCTTTGGGGGTCCAGATGGCGCCCAGGCGCTTGGCCTGATTGCCCAGATTGGTGGCGTAGTCTTCTTCGTCGGATTCGACAAAGATGGCGGCGATTTTTGCCTTTTTTTCATCCGGCCCGTCCATGCTGCGAAATTTGAAGTTGCCCAATTGCTGGAGAATTTGCACGCGTTCGCGCAGGTCTGGTGAAGCGAAGTCGAATATAACTTTTAGAAATGTTTCGTTGCCGTCTTCCGGCGTCCAGGTGCGAAAGTCGGAGGGGTTGCGTTTGAGCGTGTCCATCTCGTTGTAGACAGACTTCACAATGTCTACGTACTCTCCCTCCATATCGTGGTTAATCTGGTCGTAAAGCAGTTGGCTCTCGTCCGCTTCTTCGACTTGGCTCACCAGTTCAGGGGGAGGGGGATTTTTGCCCGCGTACCAGGCTCTTGTTCCTGGATGCTTTTTTTGCAACGCTTATCTCCGTGGAATGGGCTTTCTAATCGCATCTCTTCCTGAACTAACAAATCTAAGGATTACAAGAGGTTCAATCAAGCGCATTCAGGGAGAAAGCGGATTGGGGATGGGGGCGCTTTGCTTGAATGAGAAGTAGGGCTGGAATATATTGACTGAGAGTCAGAACGGCAGTTAAACCACTGTTAGATGTACCGGTGTAGACCCGTTTTTAAAGAGGTGATGATGGAAGAGGATAGCAAAACTAGGGAAGAATTATCGGAGGAAGTGGACCGCTTGCAACGGGAGGTGACGCAACTGCGGGTGGTGGAAGAGGAGCGATTGTAGGTCGAAGAGGCATTGCGCATGAGTCAGGAGCGCTATCGCGTTTTGGCGGAAATGGCGTTTGCCGGTATTAGCCTGATGGATTCCCACGAAAATCTCACCTTTGTCAACCCGGCCCCGGCCATGGCAGAAATGCTGTGGTACAGCGAAGACGAACTGGTGGGTATGAATTTGTCACAATTGGCCGATATGGAAGAATTTGGGCGCTACCGCGGCTTGACCCAGCAGCGTTTGCAGGGATGTTTATCGATAACTTGCATACACACGCGCTGCCCTTCGGTGGTATCGTGA
>CAXGRO010000604.1:0-3888 GCA_964012055.1 uncultured bacterium | reverse complement strand
AAGTCGGGCAGCCGGGGGGTAAAGGGGGCGCGCAGCGCCGGCATGCCGGTGGCGCCCAGGGCGCCCAAAGTGGCGCCGTGGTAGGCGCGCCAGCGGCTGATGACTTGCTGTTTGCGCTCGTTGCCGCGCAAAAGGTGGTACTGGCGCGCCACCTTAAAAGCCGTTTCGATGCCTTCGGAGCCGCCGGAAACAAAGTAGCAGTGGTCGAGGTCGCCGGGAGCCAGGGCGGCGACGCGCTCGGACACGTCTTGGGCCATTTTGTTAGAAAAGAAAGCGGAGAAGCAATAGGCCAGAGTGGCGGCCTGGTCGGCCAGAGCCTGGGCGATGCGCTGGCGCCCGTGCCCCAGGGTGACGTTGCCGGCGCCGGAGGTGCCGTCTATGTAGCGCTGGCCCTCCTCGTCAAAGAGGTAGATGCCCTCGCCGCGCACCGCCACCGGAGGGCTTTGGGTGTGGTCGCGCGAAAAGAGCGCCTGGCGCGCCGTTTCACTCGTCATCGTCTTCCTCCTTGGGGTGTTCGGTCAAATCGCCGGGCGGGGCGATGCTGTCGATGATGGCGCGGCGCTTAAAAGCCGATTCCACCAGGGGCACGGCCTGGCCGCGCTTAAAGCGCCACTTTTCCACCTGGCTTATCTGGGCGCTGCCGCCGCCGATGTCGAGGACTAGCCCCTCGGTCAGCGGCATCTCGTTGAGCACCCCCAAAACGCTGTAATAGGCTTCGCGCTCGCCTTCTAAGATTTGCAATTTTATGCTGATCTCGCGCTCGACGCGCTCGACAAATTCGGCGCCGTTGGCCGCCTCGCGCACGGCGCTGGTGACGGTGGACAGCACGGTGTTGACGCCGATGCTGTCGCAAAAGCGCTTGAAGAGGCGCAGGGTAGAAAAGGCGCGCGCCATGGCCTCGTCGCTCAGGCCGTCTTCGGTCATGCCCTGGCGTAGGCGCACGACTTCGCGGATTTCGTCCTCCAGGCGGTAGGCGTAGCCCGGGATGGCGCTCATGACCACCAGGCGCACGGTGTTGGAGCCGAAGTCGATGACGGCAAAGCGGTGGGCTTTAGGTTGTCCATGGGTATTTTCTCAGTCGTCCAGTTTGCCGCGCACAAAGGCCAGGGAGTTGGGCACTTGTTCTTCGGAGAGGTTGTGTAGGATGAGCGCCCCGTCAAAACCAACTTTCTGCAAGAGGGAGAGGTAGTGGTCGTAGTCCAAAACCCCGGTGCCGGCCGCCTGGTGGCCGGCGTCGCCGTCGCGTTCCAGGTCTTTGGCGTGGGCCATGCGGATGTCGTCGCCCAATAGGTCAAAGGCCTCGTCGAGCACTTCGCGCATGCGCCCCAGCTGGCCGGCGTGGAAGAGGTTGGCCCCGTCGATGACCACTTTGAGGTGGGGCGAGCGCAACTCGTCGAGTAGGCGGCGTGCTTTGGCGGCAGTGTTGACCACGTTGTTGACTTCGGGTTCCAGCACCAGAGTGACGTCGTGGTCGGCGGCAATTTGCACTGCCTGCGCCATGGCCTGTAGCATGTCGCGCCAGGCCGCCTCCGAGTTGTTGTCGGGGTGATTTGCCCACATGTAGTGGGGGTCGCGGGTACCGGTGCACATAGTTATGAGCTCGGTGCCCATTTTTTTGCAGGCGGCGGCAATGGCCCCTAGGCGGCGCATGCCGGTGCTGCGCTCTTGGGGGTTGGGGGCGATGATATTAAAAGTACCCGACACGGCGGCTAGGGCAATTTGCCGGGCCGCCAAGCCGTCGCAGATGCGTTGGCACAGCTCGTCGGGGATCTGCTCGGGCATGGGGTCGCCGCCGGCCGATTCGAGGTTGAGTTGGACGGCCTGGAGGCCGTGTTCTTTGACCGCGTCGAAATTCTCTTCCAGCGTAGGGCGCTCAAAGGTTTTGGTGAAGATGCCAATTTGCATGGGTGCCTCAGGCGATGTCGCCGAGCAATTGCGCCTGTGCGGTCAAAACTTCCTCCACCGATACCTCGCCGTCGCGCGTCGTCTTGCCGCACTTGGTGCCGATAAAGGTCGACAGCTCGCTCTGTTTTAGGGCGTCGGCACACGCCTTGGCGTCCGCTGCCGTAAAACCGCTGTCGGGATCGAGATGTGAATTGTGCGAGTCCCTGAAGCCTTCTGGCGAGGCGCCCGCTCCCGACAAAATGGCGCCGGCCAGCGGCACGTCGCCGTCGAGGATGCTCTGGACGGTTTGCAGCGGCACGTCGCCGTTGATCAGCAGGCGCCCCCAATTTACCACCAGCGCCACGGAGCCGGCGGCGTCTTGGTTTACCGAGCGCAGCACGTCGGTGAGTGACGCCAGGTCCAGCGACGCCTTCTTGGCCGCCGGAAAGGGGATGGGGTGGTCCTGTGACAGATTGTCGGTCACTTCGACTGTGAGGCCGCAGTCGGGCAGAATTTCGGCGGCGATGGCGCTCAGGTCGACTAGGCTGCGGTAGAGGGCGATGGCGTGGCAAACGGTTTCGCCGTTGCGCCGCCCGGTGTGCATTTCGACATTGCGAATGGTTATGCCCTTTTGGCTCAGTGCCTGGCATTGTTGCAAAACCGAGCAGGCGTGCAAGAAGGAGGTTTGGCGCCACTGCGGTTGTATGGAAGAAAGGCCGTAGTGCGGGTTTTCCCCACCCGTGGTGGCCCACTGCGCCACCATGGTTACCACCAGCGAGGATTTTAATTCGGCAAAGGCCTCCATCAATTCTTCTGCCATGGCCACGCCGGCCAGCATGGGCAACTCAAATGTGTTGATCCCCCATTCCCCTGCGGCCCGGCGATACCACTGCGCCTGCTCGGCCGGCGGCAAGGTGCTCACTGCGGCGTATGCGCCCAATACCTTATCGTTGATCATTTTCCAATCTCCCGTGTGAATTTTAGTCTCGTTGTGCGCCATGTATAGTACCACAACGGCTTCATTCCATCAAGCGTGGCCCACCTATTTGCCTATATTTACTTATCCGTTTGTCGATTTTGTGGAAGTATTGCTGAGAACCGCACTGCTGATATGAGATTATTGTTATTTTTTATTGGTGGGCTCGTTTTTATCGCCTTCAAGCCGGGCAGAGGAGGCGGAAGACATATTGGGGCTCTGATCTGATGGCGCTGAGCCTGGAAGACCTGATGAATATTGAGGTCACGCTGACCTCGCGCAAAGAAGAACCGCTGTTTAAAAGCCCCGACGGTTCTCTTTGCGGGTTACGATGTTCACCAGCCCCTAAAGGCAAAGTTGCCGTAGACCGAGGAGCCGGGGCCGCGCACCACCTCGATGCGCTCGACCTGTTCCACCGGCATGAGCAGTACCGAAGTGTTGAGCGAGGACGTTTCGCGGCTCATGGCCACCGAGTTGGTGGGGATTTTGATGTTGCCCGAGTTAAACGGAAACGGCATGCCGCGCACCGTGACAAACGGATCGCCCCGATCGCTGCGGTAGATCTGCATGCCCGGCACTAATGACAACGCCTCCCAAACCGTGGCGATGCCCAGCGCCTCCAGGTCTTCGTCGTGCAATACGGTCACCATGCCGGGCACGTAGTCGCTGTTGAGTTTGGTTTTGGTAGCTACGGTGGTCTCTTCGTCAATGATTTCCAACAGTTCTTGGAATTCGGCAAAATCTTCGTCGTCCGCCGTCTCTTCCAGGTCGTTTTCCGCCCATGCCGTTGCGTGCCAGGCGCAGGCGGCGATTGACAGCAAGTAGATGAATTTTTGATGGGATATCTCTCTGTCTACAGGCTAAACGATCCGGGCTCCTCTATAGATAATATATCATATCCGTGGGAAATGGTGCGCTCGAGTACGGGGTCGAACATTTCAAAGTGGAAATCGGGCGGGAAGACGACGCCTTCTAGGTTGGACTGCTCTTGGTAGATGTGCTTTGGCACGGCGGGCGCCAGGGCGCCG